>CANCGR010000202.1 GCA_947377625.1 Gammaproteobacteria bacterium
AGTGAAGCAGCTCAACTTGGCCAATTTATTCCGGTTCACTATCACCACAACATGCTGCAGGACGAAGCGCGTATGCAAGGGTTTCGCGCGGCGCTTGAATATGTCGTCAAGCCTGGCATGAAGGTGCTGGAACTGGGTGGCGGCACCGGGGTGTTGTCACTGTTTGCGGCACGCACTGCCAGCAAGGTGTGGTGTGTTGAGCGCAACCCGGCGCTGGTGGAAACCGCGCGACAAACTTTTGCGCATAATTTCCGGGGCGATGTGGTTGAGGTTGTGCACGCTGATGCGTTCGATTATTTGCCGCCCGAACCGGTGGATGTGGTGATCTGCGAAATGTTGCACGTGGGTTTGCTGCGCGAAAAACAGATCGAAGTGCTCGACTCGTTCAAGCGGCGCTATCGTGAAAAATTCGGCGCGCGCTTGCCGGTATTTGTTCCCGAGGCTTGTTTGCAGGCGGTGCAGCCGGTGCAGCAGAATTTTGTTTATGAAGGCTGTTTTGTGACGACGCCGGTTTTCCAGAATCCGATCGCTATTCCTGATCGCACGTTCGAGCTGGCCGCGCCGTTGGTGTTTCAGTCATTCAGTTACGACAACGAACTGGCCCTGCACTGCAGTTGGCACGGCACCATGACCGCTGCCCACAGCGGCAGCCTGAATGCGCTGCGCTTTATTACCAAAAATATTCTGGCCATTTGTGAAGAGAGCAATTCCACCATCGATTGGCACAATGCCTACCTGGTGTTGCCACTGCCGCAAGCGCAAACCATCGAAGCCGGCGACAGCATCGACATCCAGTTTTCCTACGCCGTCGGCGCACCACTGGAAGCACTGCAGCCGGTTGTGAAAGTGGTCCATGCCGCCAGACCGCAAGAAAACCTGCGACGCGTGGCGATGGCCTAAAGAGAATTCTCCTGCTATTGGTAGCGGAGGCCGAAACCGAAATGATAAAGCGGATCGTGGCTGTCATACGGCACATCTGACAGTTGCTGGCGCACGGCTTCCATCGACGAGGGCAGCTCAAATGGCAGCTTGCCTTCGGGTCGGGCTTTGCCACTGATGACATCAAGCAGCGCTTCGTCGCTGATGCCGAAGTCGCCGAACATCGCACTCACCAGCGGTTTGACGTTGGTGAGAATGGCTGGTCGATCCAGCATCACTGTCACTATCGTTGGCACCTTGGCGGCAGCCTCGCGTAGCGCGCGCAAGTTTGCGTCGTTGTCTTTGAAATCCAGATCGCCTTCATGCTGGGTGGCGCCAAACGGATAATTGGGATGCAGCAATTGATGCGGCGTTTCTGCACGAATCAGTGCCAGCTCGGCATCTTGCAGATTGGCCACCACGGTAAAACCGGCGTTGCGCGCTGCTTGCTCTGACACCCCTTGCAAAAATATTTTCTGCCCGTGCACTGCCAGCGGCAATAAAGCGTTTTTGTTTTCCAGCAACACCAGTGAGCGACGTTGGGCTGCTTCGCCTTGTTCACGGAAACTGGCTGAACCCACTAGCGCGGCAGCTGCGTCCGGATCGACATAAGGGTTTTCAAACAGGCCCAGCCGCAATTTCAGCAGCAAAATACGCAGCACTGACTCATCCACGCGTGCTTCGGTTAGCAGCCCCTGCTGCACTGCCTCGACTACGAAGTTGCTTTCATCGGTGCCGCCGAACTGATCGATGCCTGCCATAAGCGCTTTGGCGAAGCGTTGCGGGAAGGTGAGTTCCTGTACACCCCAGCCGGTGGCGATGCTGGCAAACGACGGTGCTTGACCAGCGGGCGCGCCGTCACGGCAGACTTCATTGCAATCCTTGGTGATTGCCCAGTCCGACAACACCACGCCGTCGAAATGCTCACGTCCGCGCAGGATATCGGTCAGCAGCCACTGGTTGTAGGCACCGCCCACTTGTTCAACAGTGCGGCCGTTGACTTGCAAATTTTCAAAAATCGAATAGGTGGGCATCACTGCCGCCACTTTGGCAGCGAACGCACCGCGGAATGGCTCAACGTGATATTCAAAGTTGTTGCCGGGAAAAGTGGCGAAGCGTCCGTAGTAGTTATGCGAGTCGAGACCATCCTTGGCGGCACCGTAACCGGCAAAATGTTTGACGACCATGATGACGCTGTCATTCTGCAAGCCAGTAGCGCCGTGCTGGAAGCCTTCCACGTAGGCCTGCACCATGGTGCGGGCCAGCGCCGCATCTTCGCCAAAGGTGGCGGTCACCCGCGCCCAGCGCGGTTCGGTGGCCAGATCACCTTGCGGTGAGAGACCCATGTGAATGCCTACTGCACGATATTCCTGGCGCGCGATGTCAGCGAAATGCCGCACCAGTTCCGCATCACTAATGCCGGCCATGCCAAGCATCTCCGGCCACTGTGAAAAACCTGCCGGTGCCACTGCCGCGCCGGCGGTGAACTGGAAATGATTGCGGGGATCGGTGCTAAGCGTCAGTGGAATACCGAGGCGATCTGCTTCGGCCAGCTCCTGCAACGCGTTGCTGGCTTGCGCCATCAGCGACGGCTGCGTAGCAAGGCGCGTAATCATGCTGTTCACATGCCGCTGCTGGATCGTTACTGCAGCACGCTCAAGATCGTAACTGGTGCCGCCACCAGTAACGCCACTGGTGACATTGCCGGGCGCGGTGCCGTGCATCAGCATGCCGGCCTTCTCTTCCAGCGTCATCAACGACAGCAATTGTTCAGCACGCTGTTGCGCTGGCCGGCGCCAGTCTTCGTATGGGTCGAGGCTTTGATTGTTGTTGAGGTCGCGAAACTGCAGGCCATCAATGGTCAGCAGTGGTTTGCTGTGCGATGACAAGACCGGTTGTGTCGGAGCCGCAGCATTCATGACTTGGGAACGCGAGGCAGCACGGTGTTGCTGCTGGGCAAAAAAGGCCAATACCGCGAAGACGACGATGCAGACAGTTAGCGACAGTATTTTTCTCATGGATTGTTTACCTTGGCCAAGCCATCGACATTGGAACCATCACCCAAGGCTGTTATTCATCTCCAGCACTTTCTGCTTGAGCGCCACTTTATGCTCAACCAGCTTCTCGGCAACTTTAGGATTGCTCAACGCCAGTATCGAGGCAGCAAGAATGCCGGCATTGCGGGCGCCGTTGAGGGCGACGGTGGCTACCGGAATGCCAGACGGCATTTGCAGAATCGACAGGATCGAATCCCAGCCGTCGATGGAATTGCTGGATTTGATCGGCACGCCAATCACCGGCAGCGTGGTGATCGACGCCACCATGCCAGGCAAATGCGCAGCGCCGCCGGCGCCGGCGATGATTACTTTGATGCCACGGTCGAGTGCGGTCTTGGCATAGTCCATCATCACTTCCGGCGTGCGATGCGCAGATACCACCGCCATTTCCGACGGGATGCCGAAATGCTGCAGCATTTCTGCTGCTTCCTGCATCACAGCCAGATCGCTGCTGCTGCCCATGATGATGCCAACCTGTGCTTTGCTCATTGCCTTGCTCCTGTGGGTGCCCTTCCACAAGGCACGTTGTTCGAGTCGCTATTCAAGTTACTGCTTTCAAAGTCTGTTTGACCAGCTCGACTTTCTCCAGCAGGCGCTGAACATTGTCGTCGAGTATCGTTACATGCCCCATCTTGCGATGCGAGCGGGTTTCTTTCTTGCCGTACAACACCACATTGACGCCGTTGATTTGCAGCACTTCATCAAGGCCTTCATAACGCACCGGGCCGCTGTGGCCGTCTTCGCCCAGCAAGTTGACCATCGCCGATGGCGACTTCAACGCGGTGTGGCCAAGCGGCAGATTCAAAATCGCGCGCAGATGTTGCTCGTATTGCGACACATGGTTGGCACTGATGGTCTGGTGCCCGGAATTGTGCGGACGCGGCGCCACTTCATTGACCAACACCTCACCACTTTTGGTGACGAACATTTCTACTGCCAGCAAACCAATAATGCCAAAGCTCTCCACGACCTGCCGTGCGATTGCTTCCGCGCGCTGCAGGACGGCTGGCGCCGCAGAACTGGGTGACAACAAATAATCAACCAGGTTGTAGCGCGGGTCGAACACGCATTCAACCGGCGGAAACACCGCAATCTCGCCATTGGCATTGCGGGCGGCAATCACCGAGATTTCGCGATCGAAATCGATGTATTGCTCGAGCAAGCCAGGCTTGTCGAATGCTTTATCAATATCCGCGCTACTGTTGAGTCGCTGCACACCGCCGCCGTCATAGCCGCCGGTGCCGAGTTTGTTGAAGGCTGGTAGAAACGCCGCATTGGCAACGATGTCGGCGCGGCCTTCCACCAGAATAAAATCGGCAGTGGGAATGCCATGCTCGCGATAAAACTGTTTCTGCTTGCGTTTGTCCTGAATGATCTCGATCACACGCGGCTGCGGAAACACCGGCACGCCTTCGCGTTCGAGCTGATAGAGTGCTTGCACGTTGATGTTTTCGATTTCAATGGTGACGAGATCCACGCTCTTGCCGAAACGGTAAACGGTGTCGTAATCAGTGAGCGAGCCTTGCTCGAAGTGGGAAGCCAGCTCACGACATGGCGCAATGGGTGATGGGTCCAGCACCGAAGTGAATACATCAAAATTGACGCACGACTGGATCAGCATGCGACCGAGCTGGCCGCCACCGACGATGCCTAATTTGAAGTCTTGATAGAACGCTTTCACAGGGCCCAACCGACAGGAAAGCGGCGCAGCATACCACCGGGCAATAGCCCGGGGAAACCCGGAAATCAAGGCTTTACAGCCGCTCCAGCTCCGCCAGCAACTGGGCCGCTTCCCTGTGGAACGGATCAATGGCCAGCGCCTGGATCAGGTCAACATTGGCGTCATTGAGGCGCTCGATTTCCACCAGGGTTTGCGCCCGCAGGAAGAACACTTCTGCTTGTTTCGGCTCGATTTCCAGCGACAGCGCAAAACACTCCAGCGCCGGCTGGATATAGCCCATGCGCCGCAGCACCAGCGCGCGATTGTTGAGCGCGCGGAAATTGGTATTGTCGCACTGGAAGCTGCGGTCAAAATCACTCATGGCGAGTGCTTCCTGCTGCAACATGAAATGCGCCATGCCACGGTGGTTGAACACGATCGAGCGCACATGCAGATCGGGGTTGGCTTCGAGCACCTTGGTGTAATAGCGCACTGCGCCCTGGTAGTCCTTGTCGTTGTGGGCCTTGAGGCCGGCCAGCAACTGCCGCTCGATTTCTGCGCGGCTGATGGCACCGGGGTTGTCGATGCCAGGCAAAGTACCTTGTGGCAATTGCGGTGGCGGCAGTGTGAGGTTTTCGTCGATCTGCACGCCGGCCTTGTCGAGCATGGCCTGAAAACGTTCCTGCCCCCACACTTCCATTTCTTTTTGCGCGTCGCGGATTTCCTGGAAGATCATGTCAGCCAAGCTGAGGCTGGCGTTGATCGCTGCCAGTTTTTTGCGAATCACTTCGTTGTTGGGAAAACGGAAATGGTTCTTGTAGATCAGCTCATGTTCCACTTCCGCCCATGCATCCTGAAGAATCGTGCGCACCTGCACTTCCACGACCTGCCTGCAACAAGATGGCAGCTCGAGAGGTTCGGTGAGCGGCAACTCGACATGCACGGAATCGTAGGCAAATTCGCGGAACGTCAGCTTTTCCGATTTGCGTTCGATCTCGCCGCCGTTGTGGTACTGGCGCAAAAGCTCCACCACTTGTTCAACCGCTTCCTGGAACGGCACGATGATGCGCAGGCCCAGCGTATCCTTGATTTCCGGATCATCATTGCCGTCGTCGCGCGCCAGAAAGCGGCGCTTCTCGCTCAGGCTCTCCAGTGTTTTGATGCGTGATTTGAGCGTGGCGCCCAGATGT
>CANCGR010000203.1 GCA_947377625.1 Gammaproteobacteria bacterium
AAACTGAGTAAAACCGCACCCACTATGAGCAGTAAAGAAACCGCACCGCCAGTTGCAAAACCGGCAACACCCAAAGCACCTGCCCAGTCTGCCGCCAGCAAGAATCCGGCTGCAGGATCAGGCATGGCCTCCCCGTTGCAAGCTGCAAACAAGGGTTTTGTGCCCTATGTGATGCAGAAAGGCGAGGAATACATGAATGAAAAACAGAAAGACCATTTCCGCAAAATCCTGCTGCACTGGCGCGATGAGTTGATGCAGGAAGTGGATCGCACCGTGCATCACATGCAGGATGAAGCGGCCAACCCGCCTGACCCGGCTGATCGCGCCACACTGGAAGAGGAGTTCAGTCTTGAGTTGCGCACCCGCGACCGCGAACGCCGTCTCATCAAAAAAATCGACAGCACCATTGAGTTGATAGCCAACAACGACTACGGCTACTGCGATTCCTGTGGCGTCGAGATTGGCATTCGTCGTCTGGAAGCACGCCCCACTGCCAGCAAATGCATCGACTGCAAAACCCTTGATGAAATCAAGGAAAAACAGATCGGCAGTGCCTGATCCGTTTCCCGCCAATACCGTAAGAACCCAGTCTGCTTACCGGGGGCGTTTTGCCCCCTCACCCACCGGCCCGCTGCACATGGGCTCGGTGGTAGCAGCACTTGCCAGTTTCCTTGATGCGCGCAAAGCTGCCGGCACTTGGCTGGTGCGCATGGAAGATCTGGACCCTCCCCGGGAAGTCGCAGGCGCCGCCAGCGACATTCTGCGAACCCTCGAAAGACTGCACTTGTTCTGGGATGAGGCGGTGGTCTACCAGAGCCATCGCACCCAAGCCTATGCAGAAGCGCTGGCCACGCTTGAAACGCGCGGCTTGCTTTATCCATGTCGATGCTCACGCCTGCAATTGGCAGGGCAAACGATTTACCCTGGCACTTGTCGGCAACAACCGGGGAGTGCTGAACGGGGCGCCGCGATACGATGCCTGACACCTGCAACCACCTTCGCCTTCACAGACCGCTTGCAAAGCCGCTATCAACAGCAGCTGGATATTGAAGTCGGTGACTTCATCGTGCTGCGCAAGGATCAGTGCTTTGCTTATCAACTGGCGGTGGTTGTGGATGATGGCTGGCAAGCAATCACCGATGTCGTGCGCGGATGCGATTTGCTGGACTCAACACCACGGCAACTTTTTCTGCAGCAGCAACTCGCATTGCCGACGCCGCGCTATATGCATATTCCAGTGATCATCAATAGCGCTGGCCAAAAACTCGGGAAGCAACAATTTGCCCGGGCAGTCGATACAAGCAATACCTCAACAGTCTTGTGGACCGCTCTGCATTACTTGCAACAAGCGCCTGACGCGCAGCTACAGCACGAACATCCGTCAGTTATACTGGAATGGGCTGTACAACACTGGCAACCTGACAAGCTGCAGGGATCAAGACAAATCAGGGAACAGTTGTAAACAGGCGGTTATAAACCGTCCAAAGCCCCGGCTGGAATCAGCACCGCTTGATCACCAAAGGCAAATCTATGGCACGATCGAAATTAATTGCCATCCTGCTGCTGATAGCCCTGACGGCAATACAGGCATTTACGCCGTTCCAGCATTGGTACAGCCCCTACCTGGCCGCCAGCCTGATCATCCTCCTTACCGCAGTCCTGCAAAAGACGGGATCAAATAATGACAATTGATGCAAGCACCGTCCTGTTTGCTGCCAGCTGTTATCTGCTGTTGTTTTTCTGCATGGCACTCATCACAGAGCGCGGCCTGGTACCGATGCGCTTGCTACAGCATCCAGGTTTTTATGTGCTTTCACTGGGCATCGTTGTCAGTTCCTGGTCGTTCTATTCGGTTTACCTTACTGCTTCCACCCGCGGCCTGGGCTTTAACGCCTATTACATCGGCATTGCGGGTGCCTTCATTTTTTCACCTTTGTTGTTGAAACCCATGTTGCGCATCACCCACCGGTTTCAATTGGCTTCCCTGGCAGATCTGTTTGCATTCCGTTTCCGCAGTGCGTGGTCCGGCACGCTGACAACACTGCTATTGTTGATCTGCGCGTTTCCATTGATGGCGCTGCAAACTCTGGCAATCGCCCATAGCACCGCTGTGCTGGCACCATCAATAGACGAACATTGGGTTGCACTCGCATTCAACCTGGTCATTTTGGGTTTCGCCTTGAAATTCGGCATAACTGACGTGTCCGGCAGGGAGCCCAACAACAGCCTGGTCGCCAGTCTGGCTTTCGAAGGATTGTTTAAACTGCTGGTGTTGCTACTCACGGGCTGCTTTGCAATTTACGGCGTATTCAACGGTTCCGATTCAATGCAGGCATGGCTGGCAACACAACCACCGGCAATCAATCGTCTGCAAATTGAGTTTCTGAACAATTCAACCAACATGCTTAGCCTGCTGTTCTTTACGGCAGCGATTGCGCTTCCCCATATTTTCCACATGATTTTTCCTGAAAACAGGAATCCGCTCAATTTGCGCACTGCCAGTTGGGGAGTGCCTTTGTATGTGTTGCTGGCGAGCTTGCCGGTGATGCCCGTTCTGTGGGCCTATAATTTTCTCGGGCAGCACGAAAACCTTCAGTTTGCACCCTTGATGATTGCAATAATTACCAAGTCGCCCGTCATGGCGTTATTGTATTTCCTGGGCGGGCTTGCTGCCGCGACGGGCCTTACTGTCGTACTGGTGTTATCGGTGGCAAACATGTGCATGAACCATATCCTGCTACGGACCAGTAAACCGCCGGCAGACCGGGAACTTTATTCATGGTTGATGTTAAGAAGACGATCAATTATCTGCTGCATTCTGCTGCTCAACTTTCTGTATTACATGGTCATTGCAGACAGGCCTCTGATTCAGGACACAGGCCTGGTCTCATTCATCGCTTGCCTGCAGTTTTTGCCAGGCCTGCTGCTTTTGCTGTATTGGCCACCGGCCAACTGCAAGGGATTCATCAGTGGCCTGGCAGGAGGTTCACTGGTGTGGCTGTTTATGGGACTCTATCCCTATCTGCAGCAGCTGTTCAGCAATCAACAGACTGAAACGTTGATCTCCACCAGTTGGAATGTTGTGATCGCGACTTCGCTGTTGGCCAATTTTGTTCTGGTTTTTCTGGTATCCGCATTTACCAATACCACTGCTGAAGAGCGTAAAGCCGCATTGCTGTGCGCTCCTGATGCGAGCACCACCAACCTCCACGTATTGCGCGCACGCTCAGTGGTTGATTTCATCAGCAGCCTGTGTGACCCGATGGGGGCTGATGCTGCTGGTCGCGAAGTAGCTCAAGCATTGCGGGATTTACACCTGCAAAGCGATGAAAAGCGTCCGTTCCAGCTGTTGCAGCTGCGTACACATCTGGAAGCCAACCTCTCTTCGCTGCTGGGTCCCACTCTGGCGCATGAATTCATCGAACAATATCTGCCGTTTGTGCCTGCCAGCCACTCAACGGCCGGCGTGCTGAACCTGCTCGAAGCAGAAGCAGAATCGTGGCAAGGCGGCCTCACCGGCATTGCACTGGATCTGGATTTGCTACGGCGTCATCACCGGCAAATTCTGCAAAATCTGCCGATGGGAGTTTGTGAACTGGATGACAAAGGCAGAGTGGTAATGTGGAATGCCGTGATGAGCAAACTCACTGGCTTGCCCGCTGACCGTATCTCTGGCCAGACCCTGTCAGTTTTGCCACAACCCTGGCAAAGGTTGTTACAGGATTTCGCACAGGATCGCGACTCCACACGCCTCTCTCGTCATGCTGTTCAGCACGAAGGCAAGACACGCTGGTTTTCACTGCAAAAATCTGTGCTGGCCCCTGCAGCAAGCAGCACAAAAGCGGGAAAATCACCGAGCAGTTCAGGCCAAATCATTCTGCTGGAAGACCAAAGCGAGACAGTACTGATGGAAAAAGAGCTGGCGCATTCAGACCGTCTCAATTCGATAGGCAGACTCGCCGCCGGTGTGGCGCATGAAATCGGCAACCCGGTAACCGGCATTGCCTGCATCGCACAGAATCTGCGCGATGAACAATCAGATGCGGATGTGAAGGAATCTGCTTCCAGGATCATTGCCCAAACCCGCCGTATCGCAACCATCACCGATGCCTTGCTTCGCTTTTCACACAGCGGATCAATTCAAGCCAAGCCCGCCAATCTGGAACCGGTTGAGCTGCATAAAGTGACCCAGGAAGCGCTTAGCCTTTTTACCCTGCAGCAGGATGGCCCTGAGATTAACCTGATCAACACTTGCGAAGCCGGGCTGTGTATCAACGCCAATTATCAGCAGCTCTTGCAGATATTGCTCAATCTGTTGGGAAATGCACGCGATGCCAGCAAACCCGGTGACACCATTACCATTTCCAGCCATCAGCACCTGACGCAGGCTGCACTCTCAGTGGAAGACGAAGGCTCCGGAATTCCAGCCTCGTTGTTACCCCGCGTTTTCGAGCCGTTTTTTACTACCAAGGACCCCGGCAAAGGCACAGGCCTGGGGCTTGCTCTTGTATACCGACTGGTGACTGATCTGGGCGGCAGCATTCAGATAAAGAGTAATAACGCTACTGACAAGACCAATCTGGGAAGAATGGGAACACGAGTAATTGTTACATTTCCCTGTTATGATCCGGCGACTTTGGTAACAAAAAATGCAGAAATCAGCTAGCAATCCATGATTTCTTTTTCTTCATTCAGTAAATTGTTACTTACTCACACGCATGGCTCAAATCCTTCTTGTTGAAGACGAAGACGTAATCCGCAGCGCTTTGCGTCGCTTGCTGGAACGTAATGGCCATGCTGTCGGCGAAGCAGGTTCAGTGCAGGAAGCCTGCGAGAAGCACAACCTCGACAATTTTGACGTCATCATCAGTGATCTGCGCCTGCCAGGGCTGCCCGGCACTGAATTGATCAAACGCACGCCGACACCAGTGCTGATCATGACCAGCTATGCCAGTCTGCGCAGCGCGATAGACTCCATGAAAATCGGCGCAGTGGATTACATTTCCAAACCCTTCGAACACGAAGAAATCCTGTCCACCTTGGAGCGCGTCATCAGCAGCGACCAGAAAATCCGCAATCAGTCCCGCATGCAGCCACGCCCGAGTGAAGCACCGGTGACAGGCATGGTGGGCAGTTGTCCTGAGATGCAGGAGCTGTTTCGCCGTATTCGCAAAGTGGCCCAAACCAATTCGTCGGTGTTGATCCAGGGTGAATCCGGGACGGGCAAGGAGCTGGTGGCGCGTGCACTGCATGAATCCAGCTCACGCCGGGATTCCAACCTCATTTCCGTCAACTGCGCTGCCATTCCCGAAAATCTGATCGAGTCGGAGCTGTTCGGCCATGAAAAAGGGGCATTCACCGGCGCCACCAGCACGCGTACCGGCTTGGTGGAAGCTGCCAACAATGGCACCTTGTTTCTTGATGAGATCGGCGAATTGCCGCTTGAAGCCCAAGCTCGCCTGCTGCGCGTGCTGCAGGAGCATGAAATCCGCAAGGTAGGCTCGGTGCAGTCGCAAAAAGTGGATGTGCGACTGGTAGCTGCGACCCATCGCGACCTGAAACAGTTTGTAAGGGAAGGACGCTTCCGCGAAGATTTGTTTTACCGGATCAATGTTATGCCATTGCATATTCCGCCTCTGCGGGCGCGTGGCAACGACATTCTTGATCTGGCCGACCGCATCCTTGCCAACACTTGCAAGCGCATGAACCACGATCAGATGCGGTACAGCGCCGATGCGATCCAGGCCATCACTACCTATCCCTGGCCCGG
>CANCGR010000204.1 GCA_947377625.1 Gammaproteobacteria bacterium
ACGTTGCCTTGTTCAAAAGTAGGCAACACCCACGGGCCGGCGTCGAGCGGCGGGCCTTCCGGTTGAGCCTGGGTGGCAGTTGCACACAGCGTCAACAACAGCAAAGCGCAGGGGCGAACGAGGGCGGTGATCATGGCAGGAAAGCTTCCTTCGATGTGTTACTCATGGCGCCGGAGAATACACGTCGAAGGATGGAAATTGGAAGGAAATTGCTGCCTTACAAAAACATGCCGCCTGAGGCCTCAATACGCTGCGCATTGATCCACCGGTTGTCATCTGACAGCAAGCTCGCCACTACACCACCCAAGTCATCGGGGCGCCCGACACGACCCAGCGCAGTTTGTGAGGCCACATAGGCGTTAAGTTCCTTGTTGTCGCGCACAGCGCCGCCGCCAAAATCGGTGGCCAGCGCGCCGGGCGCCACTACGTTGACTGCAATGCCGCGTGGGCCGAGTTCCTTGGCAAGGTATTTGGTGAGGGTTTCCACAGCACCCTTCATAGTGGCGTAGGCCGCATAACCCGGCAGTGCGAAACGCGTCAGCCCGGATGAGATATTCACTATGCGGCCGTGGTCGGCAATCAACGGCAGCAGGGTTTGCGTGAGGAAGAACACGCCTTTCAGATGCATGTTCATCATCAGGTCAAAATCGGCCTCGCTGGTGTCCGCGAAACTTTTGTGGATACCCTGGCCGGCGTTGTTGACGAGAAAATCAAAGGTCGGGCGCTGCCAGTGTTGCTGCAACACTGCGGTTACCTCAGTGCGGAACGCGATAAAGCTGGCGGTGTATGCAACATCAAGCGGCAAGGTCACTGCTTTGCGTCCCAGCTTTTCAACTTCTGCCACCACGTTGTTGGCGTCAGCCTGCCGGCTTTGGTAAGTCAGAATGCTGTCAACGCCGTGGCGAGCCAGCGCGATGGCAATGCTGCGGCCAATGCCGCGACTGCCTCCGGTAATGATGGCGACTTTCTGGTTCATGTTGCATCTCCTGCTGTGAATGTTGGGCGGCTATCAAACGGCACCAATTTAATTGTTTACATTTATCTGATAAATACGATATTTGTGGCAGCACTGTTCAGTATATGGAAACAATTAAAAATGGATCGTTTTGATGCAATGCGAATTTTTGTGAGCGTGGCAGAGCGGGCCAGCTTTACTCTGGCGGCCGACAATCTGGGGTTGTCAAAAGCTGCTATCTCAGGCGGCGTGCGCTATCTGGAAAATATGGTGGGAGTGCGCTTGTTTCATCGCACGACGCGCAGCGTGCAGTTGACGCAAGATGGCACTGCCTTGTTCGAGCGCTGCACTGTGTTGCTGGCTGATCTGGAAGAACTTGAAACCAGTTTTCAGCATGAAGACAAGCCGCTCACCGGCCGGTTGCGAGTGGATATGCCAGCTACTGCTGCCCGTGACTTTATTATTCCGCGTTTGCCCGAGTTCCTGGCGGCTCATCCGGGCTTGCAACTGGAATTGAGCAGCACCGACCGGCGCGTCGATGTGATAGGTGAGGGCTTTGATGGTGTGCTGCGTATCGGCAACTTACGTGATTCAAATCTGGTGGCGCGCCGGTTGGGGCATTTCAAGCTGCTCAATTGCGCCAGTCCCGCCTATGTCAAGCGCTTTGGCATGCCGAAGAAACTGGCAGATTTATCCAAACATCAACTCATCCATTACACACTACTGCTGGGCGCCAAGCCGGAAGGCTTTGAATATTGCGAGAGCGGTGTTTGCAAAACCTTCAACATGCCGGGAGTGCTGACAGTCAATAACGCCACCGCCTATGAAGCCGCCTGCCTGGCTGGCGTTGGCATCATTCAAGTGCCGGCGCTGTGTGCACTCGCCCATATCAAGGCGGGGCGCATGGTAGAGCTGCTGCCGAAATTCAGGGCGGAACCGATGCCGGTGAATTTCGTTTATGCCAACCGCAAACATCTGTCGAAGCGGGTGCAAGTATTCATGAGCTGGTTAATAGCCGTGTTGGCGCCACATTTATCCCAGGAAAACCTGCCACGCACTTCTTAGTAGCATGAACCACAGCGCCAGCGACGCCAGCAAATAAAACGCGAACCTGATATTCACAATATTGATCGTGCAGTGCATCACGCTATGCAGCACACGAAAGCCGACGAAAGCCCAGGCCGCTACCACATAGACTGTATCAACTCGCTCTGTCGTGAACAGAAACAACACCAGTGCATAAAACAGCACCGGCAGTTCACACAGGTTCTTGAAGTTGTCGCTGGGGTTGGCTACTTCCGGCGGCATCAGTTTCACAAACTCAAGCGGGGTCAATTGCGCGGGTGTGAGCTTGCTGTTGAGAATGAAGGGAATGCGTTTGGCAAACAGGTAAATCCACACCAGCATCGTAAGTAGCATTTGTGCCAGTAGCGGGGCAAAGATCGGTGAATCTTTCATATAGTCCTCGTTGCGCTTACTTGCCAATTCCCAACTGTGCCCGCAGCGTCGGATAAAACTGCGCAAAGGTGCCATTGAACTTGCCGTGCTCCACATGACACACCACGCATGGATTGCCGGGCGGCATCGCGGCGGAGGTTTGCTGGTCCGGCTTCTGGAAGATAAAGAACGCGTGGCCGGTGTCAAAGCGGCTCTTGTCGAGCACATGGATTTCCTGTGACACCAGCGCGCCTTGCACGAAGCCCGGCAGCTGCGGATCAGACTTGCTTTCGGCCCGGTAAAAGCTCAGCAGGAACATGGTGCCTTCGGCATAAGCTTTGTGCTCCATGAAATAACGGTAAGCAGTCGGCTCCATTTGCACCACGCCGATGGTGCCAGGATGCTGCGCGTCAAACGGTTTGTCGTTGTATTCACTGCCCAAGGATGCACCGGTCTGAATCCAGCCATCCAGACTTGGCGGATACCAAAGCTCATTGGCAGTGCTGTATTGCGCGATGTTCAGATTGCTTTGCGCCAATGCGGCAGGCAGCGGCAGCAACAAACAACAAGCCAGCACGGATAAACGAAGAATCGACATAAAACCTCCTGGGCAGTGACGTGAGGTGATGCTAGTACGTGTGCTCGGATGATGCACCTTCAAATCGGTGAACAACTGCTGCTTGCAGGTGAGTAAGGGGAAAGCAGGACGAGTTTATTGCTGAATCGACGGTTGGTTGCCAGAACGCAGCCCGATAAGGTACAAGACCTGATAAAAATGAACGGCGCTAACAGCCGAACAAGGAGGGGACGAAAGATGAGCAAACATCTGCTGAAAACTTGCCTGCTGGCAACATTGTTATGCGGCTCATGGGCCTTGGCGCAAAAACCGGCGCAGGAACGCCTGGCAGAAAGCCCGGTAATTGCACCGCTGACACCCGCTGCCGATCAACTGGCCTTGATCAAAAGTGGTGACACCAAGCTGTCCCGCAACAAACAGCATGTGTGGGACTTCTGGCGCATCGTTTACGAAGGCGGTCACATGGAACAAGCGGCCAAATACATGACGCCCGAATACATCCAGCACAACCCTAATGTGTCCTCCGGGCGCGACAAGTTTGTGGCTACCATCGGCGCCTCGCGCCCGCCGCGCGATGTGATGCAAACCTCCAAGTTCCCCATCATCGACATCATTGCCGAAGGCGACAAGGTAGTAGTGATGTGGGCGCGCAAAGTGCGCGACCGCGAGCACCCGGAACAAACCTACGACATGACCTGGTTTGATGTGTTCCGCCTTGATGCCAAAAGCGGGCTTATCGCCGAGCACTGGGATTCATCTGAACGCTGGGGCACTGCTGGTCGCCCGCCCGGCGCGGAGTTTTTTCCGTAAAACGAAATGCGACTCTGACTCCCATTTCATGAAGTAGCTGTATGATCGCCCGCAAATCAGGCCGGATGTCCCATTTAAGGAGAACACCTATGCTCGCCAAGCAACTGCTCGCCACCCTGTTACTGGTTGCACTGCCCCCCATCGCGTTGATGGCCGCCGAAAATGCCCCGCCGCAGCGCGCTGACGGGCTGCATATCAATCCCGTGGGAGCCGGGCCGTTTTATTACGATACCGCCGAGGGCATGGATATCCGCGTGAGGGTGCTGGCCCGTGGGCTCAACCATCCGTGGAGCATGGCCTGGCTGCCGGATGGCACTGCGCTGGTGACGGAAAAAAACACCAGCACCATCAGGCGCATCAAGAATGATGTATTGCAGAAAGACCCGGTGTTGGGCACACCACCAGGCGCCATCGCCAACAAATATACCGGCCTGCTGGATATTGCGCTGCACCCTGATTTCGCCAAGCAGCCTTACATCTATATGAGCTATAACAAAGGCTTGCCCAACAACAAACAAGCCATTGCCGTGGCGCGCGGACGCTGGGATGGCAATAACATCCAGAACACCCAGGATATTTTTGTCGGAGAAGAGGGCACCACCAACGGCGTGCGCCTGTTGTTCGGAGCCGATGGCATGCTCTATGTCGGCGTCTACGTGACCACCGACAACCCCGAGCCCAACTTTCACACCAATGAGCAGAAAGGCAAGATCCTGCGCCTGACCCCGGAAGGCAAGGTCCCACAAGACAATCCTTTCGTCGGCAAGAAAGATTTCCTGCCGGAAATTTTCAGCTACGGCCACCGCACACCCACCGGCCTTACGCTCAACAAAGCCACCGGTGAAATCTGGGAAACCGAAATGGGCCCCGACGGTGGCGACGAAGTGAACCGCGTCCGCCGTGGCGGTAACTATGGCTGGCCGCTGGTCAGCCTTGGCATGGCCTACAGCGGCGGCGTGCAAAGTGAACGCTGGCAGATGGAAGGCACCATCAATCCGACTGCGTTCTGGATGCCCGGCATTTCACCTTCAAGCCTGGCCTTCTACGATGGCGATGAGTTTCCACGCTGGAAGGGCGACCTCTTCATCAGCGCAATGCAGCAAGGCCAGATTCCCGGCACCGGCCAACTGCAGCGCATTCACTTCAATGCCAAGGGCGAAGAGATTCGGCGTGAATCTTTACTCGGCAATCTGCGTCAGCGCATCCGCGATGTGAAAATGGGGCCTGATGGCAGGCTATACTTGCTGACCGATGAAGATGACGGACTTGTGATGAGAATTGAGTCCGTAAAATAACAATAGAAAAACCAGTGGAGAAAAAGCATGTCCGTTTCGTTTAGTGAAGTCATGAACCGCACCCCGCTGCGGCTGTTCCAGATATTTACCTTCATCGTCTGCATGATCGTGCTGGTTGCCGATGGTGTGGATGCGCAATTGCTGGGGGTGGTGACGCCCTTGATCCTCAAGGATTACGGCGTAGATCGCGGCAGTTTTGGTCTTGCTCTTGGCACGGCGTTGGTGGGGTTCGGCGTGGGTTCCTGGAGTGGCGGTATTCTCGGTGACCGCATCGGCCGACGTTGGTCGCTCGTGCTGGCCGCTGTGGTTTTCTCGCTTGGCACCGTGGCAGCCGGCACGGCTAACGATGTGAGCGAAATGGCAATCTGGCGTTTTCTCGGAGGCCTTGGTTTTGGTGCTGCCTATGCCATCGCTATTGCGCTGACCGGCGAGTGGTTGCCGGATCGCTGGCGTTCGGTAGCCGTCACCACGATTTCGGTCGGCACGCCTCTGGGTGGCTCGATCGTCGGTGCCTTGGCACCAACCGTGGTGGGTCTATGGGGCTGGCGCGGGGCCTTTACCTGTTTTGGCGCAGTGACTTTTGTATTGTGTGTAGTGCTGATCATTGCCGTGTTGCGAGACAGCCCGGCCTTCCTGTTGGCACGTGGTAGAACGGCGGAAGCGAAAAAAGCT
>CANCGR010000205.1 GCA_947377625.1 Gammaproteobacteria bacterium
AGCGCTGATCGCCTACGATCAGCAGGTGCAGATTGTTTACCTGTTTCCAGTCATCCTGCTCACTTAGCAGCAGGATGTGGGCATGCGAAGCTGCAGCGGCAAGATCTGCGGCAAGTTGATGGGCATTTCCCACCAGACCGATGCGCAAGGACTCGCGGGTGACCAGTCCATCGCCCCTGATCAGACTGCGCCAGTAGGCTTGCTTGAGCCAAAGCCCGACATGCGATTCCAGTACGGCCGAATTACGCAGCAATCGGTCAAAAATGGAGCGCTCACGTCCTGACAGGCGTGTATGGCCATGGTGATGAAGTGCAACACAATCATTCCGACACACCACTTGCTTGCCGAGGCGGTTGGCCAGACGCAGACAGAGCTCCACATCTTCGAAGCCATAAAAGTAATCAAGATGAAAACCGCCGACAGCATCAAATTCTTGTTTGCGACACAGCAGCGCGGCGCCGGTAACAACCGGAACGTACTGAGGACTGAATTCTTCTTCATGTGCTCCGGCTTCCGGCGTGATCTCGTAAGGCCAATAGCCGGTTTCATTTAATGTGAAACGCACACCCAGGTGTTGCACTTCACTGGCATGGTGGTGGCCTGACTGCGACTCGCCTACGACCTTCAGCAGTTTCATTCCCACGATGGCGACATCAGGATTCTGCAAGCTCTCCAGCATCCGCGGCAAAGCGTCCTGCAGCCATTGGATATCGTTGTTCATGAACAGCAAATACTTCCCGCGTGCGAGCTTGGCGCCACGGTTGCTGGAAGCGGAGAAGGAATCATTTTGTTTTAGGGCGACGATTTTGAGATCGAGCCGTTTGCGCCAGCGCTTGAGCAGGGCAATGCTGCCATCGCTGGAGGCATGGTCGATCACAATGAGTTCGGCGGGTACTGTGCGGCTGTACCGCTCCCAGCTGCTCAGCATTTCCTGCAGGACTCGGTGCCCGTTGCGGTTCAATACAATGACCGATACATCGGGAACCGGAAAGTGAGGACGGGTTGCTGCGGATAATGGCGTACTGTGCTGGGGCTTGTATTGCTGACCATTGTTGGCCCAGTGCACCCGCTGTTGCCCTTGTGTAAGTAACTGGCCGGTGGCGGCGCACACCACTTCTACCTGATGCGCAAAACCGTCCTGCAAAAGCTTGGGTGGCGGGAAGTGAAAGCCCGTGATGCCCATGGCTTCCTCAGGCAACGAAAGTCCCTGCGGCAAGTCACTGCGGAACATGTTGGGGCGGAACCAGTGGACTATCTTGCCATCAACACGCAAAGCCAATTCGATGGGTTTAAGCGGGTCCGTGCCATTGAACGCCCAACCCGAAATCGCATCTGGACTGCAGCTTTCCAGCATGCCAACTACGAACTCGGCGGGGGTGAGTGGTGAACCTCGCAAAGTTTGGCCAAGACAGCTGATGAGTAGCGACTCTGCTGCCAGTTCACCAAGAGGTACGGTAAAGGTGCATGGGTAGCCGTTAGGTTCAACATTACGTTGCGGCTTAAGAGGTTTGCTATAAAGCAAACGCTCGCGTTCATTGGTGATGCGCAAGCGGGCAAGCCGGGGATTGGGGGAAGAAAACCACACTGTGCCTACCAGTTGCCGGCCTTGTTGACGCACCTCGCCACGTACCGCAGAGCCTACGAGAGAAAATACGGTTCCATAGAGGCCACCATCATCTACTTGGGGCAATGCAGCCTGAACGTCGTGGTCAAAGCCGTCTCTGGCGGCGGCAGGAAGCACAAAACAAAAGCCTGCAACATTGAGGGGGGGAGTGCCGCACAGCTGGCGAATGTCTGGAGGGAGCATCAAGCCAGTAACTTCACTGGCTACATGGCGGCCATCTAAATAGAGGTGTACTTGAGCCGAAGCAAGCCCAGGGAGGTAGGCCCATCCCCAGATCAATCCTCGCTGAACCACCAGCTTCGACAGCTGGGGGGATAAGCTTTTCATCTAAGCCTTCATCCAGAAAAAAAAAAGCCCGCCAAGGCGGGCTTTGTTATCAAACTATCAAGTTCGCGGTTAGACAGTGAACTTGAACATGCTTGCAGTCAAGTCAGTTGCAGACACACCAACCAAGGTGATGGAGGTATCCGCGCCCAAGTTGTAGGTGGTTGCATTGCCAACTTTAGTTATGCTGGTAAGTTGCGCTTTGAGCTGATCAAGATTGGTGACGCCGGGCAAGTTGAACGCAAACGAGTCAGCAGCCTTGTTGAAGTCAGTAACGGTGTATTTACCAGCGCCTGAGAAGCCAAAGATATCGCTGCCGGAGCCACCAGTCAGAGTATCGTTGCCGGTACCAACCAAGGTGTCATTGCCAGCGCCGCCAGTAACATTTTGAGCCTGAAGGTCGGTGGTGATGCGGATTGGTGTTGAACCCTCAACGCGAACAGTGCCAGGTCCGGCAAGTACGGCGCCTTCAACATTCTGCAATACCAAGGTTCTGCCCGAAATGCTGCCCAAATTAATTACGAACAACTGCGAACCAGTACTTGTGCCGGCATCAAGCAGAATGTCGTTTGAGCCTACCAGGGAATCAAGACCCTGATAGCTGCCATCACTGTCCAGGAATGAGAAGGATTGATGCGCGCTATCCAGCAAGGAGCTGCTGCCGGAACTAGTGGAATGGTAGAAATCGATATTGCGGATTGAAACCGTGATATTAGTGTTGGCGTCCGGCTTGATCAGCTCCAGAGCCTTGGTCAATGCGGCAATAATAGTGTTTTTCTGGGCAATCAACGCAGGGTCTGTGATGTTGGTAGGGAGATATTTTTCAACCACACCCGTCACATAATCTTTGGCCGCATTGCCTGAAGTTGAAAGATCAACGTTTTTCGATACCAAACCAGTATTGGCTGGCAGCTGGAACTCAAGTGTCTTGCCGGTTCCTTCGGACAAGGAGCCTTGGGATGCAACATCAGGAGGGGTAATGGCGATGTTGATGTCGCCTTTACTGCCGCTTGAGACAACCACGGCGGAACCGTTGCCGGCATTTTGCGTGATCAGACTGGTGGTAATGGAGTCCGTCAGGAATTTATCCAGAGTCTGTACAGCGAATGAACTAAGCGTTTCGCCTTGGGACTGAATACCGGCTTGTGACGTTGATGACATTTAAATACTCCTTTATCAAAAGTTACTTTTGCCCGCCTTTATAATCCCTTGATCCGTAAGGGAAAAAGCCTTGTGAGTTAAGGCGTTAAAAATGGCTGAGGCAAAAATGTGAGATACGTAACACAATCGTAATGAAATCATGTGACCAAGGTCAACCTAAAATCCATTTAAATTGTGATAAATCAAGCAAAACATGCCTTGACACTTCAAGTCTTGGGTAAAGCAGTCGATAAGTCCGGGTTTCCTGAGTGTATGGGACTTACCAGAATATAGTCGTGGTTATTGCTGGCGGCTCAGCCTTCGGAAATATTCCGCCACTGATTCCTGATACTGTTCCGGAACAGCATCGCTTTGCACGGTTCGCACGTTGCTGGCGTCTTTATTTGCATCTTTTGCTTTAAGGTCCGTTTCGAGTCGTTCGAACAAGGTCAGCATGTTGCCATATTCCGAAGCCAAAATGGTGTCATTGCGATTGCCGCGCGTCGCTTCCAGTTGCCGCAACATGTCGTAGACCTGTTTCAGCTGTTCGGGGGTCAGATCCGTGGTGGCAACCGCATCCTTGGCCTGACGGGTGAAGTTGTCGATGTTTTCATAAAAACCCTGCGGCAAGCGGATGGGTCCATTGGCGAAATCGTTGCGATTATCCCAATAGCCACCACCCACGCGGCCGCCTCGGAAGAAGTCACCACCACCACCGGTATTGCCGCCTTGCTGGTTGCCGGCTTGGGCGCCCTGGCTTTGACCTTGCTGTGAGTTTTGTTGAGTACCTTGGCCTTGTTGAGCAGTCTGCTGAGCGCCGCCAGGGTTGTCACCGGCTTGGGCCAATTGCTGCATTTGGGCACGCAAATCCTGGGCTTGTTGGCGCGCCTTGTCGAGCGCGGAGCCGCCATTGGCAAGGTTGGCCGCTACCATTTTCTGCGCCTGTTGCAGGCGTTGGGCCAGGTTACGCATTGCAGAAGTGACGGCACTTTCATTGCCGGCAATATAAAGGCCATAGCCGGCATCAATGTAGGTCGCTGCATCCTTCACGGCTTGCTGCAATTGACTCTCGGTCATTTCGCTGTTGGCGCGTTGCAACTCATTGCTGGCTTGCGGCAGATCTTTGCTGTGGCCGGCCATGGTCGTCGTCATCTGTTGTTGCAAGGTTTGCAATTGTTCAGAGAGTTGGCGTTTGGCTTCCGCCAGTGTTGCTTCTTCTGACAGGGACATGCCACGGCTGTTTTTATCAGCGCCGCTTTCACGATCTTTCACGGCTTTTTGCATGGCTTGCTGCAGTTGTTGCTCCATGCGCTGCTGGTCACGCACCATCTGCTGGCTGCGGTTGGCCATATTTTCGAAGGCCTGTTGCACGCCCGATTGCTGGTCTTGCGCAATCTGGTCACGTGCGCCTTGCAACTGGCGTGTGGCTTCTTCGGCGGCGCGCTGCATTTCTTCAGGTGTCAACTTACCTTGCAGACCTTGTTGCGCCTGATTCATCGCGCGCAGTGCGCTATCAAGGCGGCGCTGCAGTTGGCTTTGCTGGCCGCCCTGCTGTGAACCACTTTGTTGTCCGCCATTGCTGGCTTGGCTGTTTTGACCGCTTGCTTGTCCCTGTTGTCCGCTTTGTCCAGATTGTCCCTGCTGTCCCTGCTGTCCCTGCTGACCTTGCTGGCCTTGCTGCAGTTGTTGTTGCTGGTTCGACTGTTGGCCACGCTGCAGTTGTTGTTGCTGCAATTGCTGCTGTAGTTGTTCGGCTTGGCGTTTGAGCATTTCCTGCTGATAACGCTGTGCATCAGTCAATTGTTTTTGATTGCGCAGATTGCTGGCGAGCTCAGCTTGACGTTTGGCGAGCTCGTCCAGTTTCTTCATGATGTCGTCGGTCTGTTGCTGTTGTTGCTGGGGTGAAACATTGCTGCCGGTCTCGTACTGATTGAGTGACAAGTCCATTTCCAGTTCATACATCTCAGCCAGATCCTGTCCCGAACGACCACCACCGCCTCCACCACCGCCACCGCGCTGCTGCGTTACGGTGATGTCGTTGAACACCGATTCGGCGCGCAGCAAATGCTGCAAGGCTTCTTGTGCCGGCTGAATGGCTTCATTCAATTCTGATTTTGCCAGCTGTTCCGAAGCGGGGTGCATGCTCTGCACGGCCAGATCCATGTTGCCGACGAACTCGCGAATCTGTTCGTCATTGTCGAGTCCGCGCGCACGCGCACGATCAGCCAGCGTTTTGGCTTGCTCGGCCAGCGTGTTCTGCAGATCCGACAGCAGCTTGGCATTGAGATCGACCTGACCGTTGGCATCACCTGCGGTTTTGTCCCTGATCAGGTTCCACGTAGAAACGATGATCTGGCGTTGGCGCTTGGAAATTTCATCTTGCTGCTGGCCACCACCACCTCCGCCTCCACCACCGCCCGACAACTGCGATTGCGAGTAGCGGCGGTTATAGGGCTGGATCTGGATGAAGAACATGTCAGTACGCACAGTCTGTGTGCGATCAGAAGTTTCTGCATAAAACGAAATCAAATCGCCCGGCTGCAATGGCGTTTGTTCTGCAGCAGCGTTGTTTTTGTCGGCGCTGGCCTGCGCGGATTTTTCATCCAGCGCAACTTTGAACTTGCCGACATTGGCAGTGGCCAGTTGCTTG
>CANCGR010000206.1 GCA_947377625.1 Gammaproteobacteria bacterium
TGAGTCGTCATCCAGCCAAGGCAGGGCAATGCTCATTGGTAGTTGCTTCAGAGCCCGAGTTTGTCCAGATACTTCTCGGCATCCAGCGCTGCCATGCAGCCAAAGCCTGCCGAGGTAACGGCTTGCCGGTAAACATGATCGGCAATGTCGCCAGCCGCGAATACACCCGGCACGCTGGTCTGGGTGGCGTTGCCTGTAATGCCGGAATGGATATTGATGTAGCCTTCGGCCATGTCGAGTTGGCCTGCGAAGATTTCAGAGTTTGGCTTATGGCCAATAGCTATAAAAACTGCATTTAAATCAATAGATTCGACCGATGAGTTAAGAGTATTTTTAACCCTCATTCCCGTCACTGAACCACCGTCGCCCAATACTTCATCCAGCGTATGGTTCCAGAGTATGCGCACGTTGCCATTGGCGGCTTTTTCAAACAGTTTGTCTTGCAGGATCTTCTCCGCTTTGAATTTGTCACGGCGGTGCACCAGTGTCACATGGCTGGCGATGTTGGAAAGATAGAGGGCTTCCTCAACTGCAGTATTACCTCCACCAATCACCGCAACCCTTTGACCCTTATAGAAAAAGCCATCACAGGTAGCGCATGCGCTGACGCCGCTGCCCATATATTTTTCTTCTGATGACATGCCGAGGTATTGCGCGGAGGCGCCAGTGGCGATGATCAAGGCATCGCAGGTGTAGCTGCCCATGCTGCCAACCAGTGTGAACGGGCGTTTGCTCAGATCTGCTTTGTCGATGTGATCAAAAATTATATTAGTTTCAAAGCGTTCTGCATGATTCTTCATGCGTTCCATTAAGTCTGGTCCAGTCAAGCCGTGCACATCACCTGGCCAGTTGTCGACTTCAGTGGTGGTGGTGAGCTGACCGCCTTGCTGCATGCCGGTGATGATGACCGGTTTAAGGTTGGCGCGAGCGGCATAGACAGCGGCGGTATAACCAGCCGGGCCGGAACCGAGAATGATCAAACGATGGTGTGCAGCGGTACTCATGGGAGGGTCTTCATATCCTGTGTTGTGGGTTGGCTATTATGGGGACTAACACATTCATTACCAGTCTATGCGAGCAATCTTGCTTCGCCTTTAAGGCTCCAGTGAAGCGATGTAAGCGGCCAGTGCCAGCATATCGCCAGGCGTGAGCTTGGCGACAACCGGCGCCATCAATGGCGACCATAGACCTTTGCGATTGGCAGTTTGCAGATCATAGAGCTGGCGTGCCAGATAACTGGGGGAGCGACCCGCCAACCTCGGCACTGGCCCGAGTCCACGCAAATCAGCGCCGTGGCAGGCACTGCAAGCGGTGGCTTTGCCATTGGCCCCATTGGCCAGTTGTTTGCCGCGTTCAACGCTGCCCACAGGGACAAAAGCCACAAAGCTGGAGCGGGCATCACGCAGTTCGGTGCGCTCAAGATCTTCCGGCATTTCCAGAATGCGTTTGCCGATGGCTTCAGAGCCGCCGCCGGGCTTGGCGATATACATCCAGCCAGAGACTACCGATTCCGGCACCTTGGCAGTTTCCACTACACGGATCCAGCGGCGTGGTTGCAGGCTGGCAAAGTAGTTGGCGGCCTGTTCGGCTTCTTCTGCGGTGGTATTCAAGCCAATCGCTTGCATCAGTGAAGGCGGGGACATTTGCGGCTCGGAACTCTTGCGTAAACCGGCGCGATAATCGGCCAACTGCTGCTTGATGTAATCGGCGGACAAACCGACCAGGCTGGAGTTTTCCGGCCGCCCCTGGCCATTGGGCAGGTGACAGTAGGCACAAGCCATGATTTGCGGGGCGTGACCAACGGCGACTATTGGCGGCATGGCCGGATGATCTTCCGGGTGCCAGTCGGGTGGCGAAAAACGGTCGCGCGGGAATACCAGTTCCACTGTGCTGTCAGGCACATGCTGGGGCCCGGTGGCCGCAGGCAGATTCAGGCCGGGGGTATTCACTGCATAAGCCCAAGGCATAGGCGTATTGGGCAGCGCTGGCGGTGCGGGTTGCGCAAATGCAACGCCAGCACCAAGCGACAGACTAAGCAGTGCTATTGAAAGAGTTCTGGTCTGCATGGTGAGGTCCTTGAGTTCGGGTTGGCGATATGTGATTCAACCTCTGTCACGGCACAATTGCACCCATTGAGTGAAGTCGGTGACAAATTATCAGTCCGGTTTGTGTCAGCGTTCCGGCACCATATCGTCACATCTACTAATTGTTTATGATAGAACACTGTAAACAACCCGAAAATTCAGGAAGTCTGTGGCCGCCTCACGTGAAAAAGCGACTCGCTCAGAGGGTAACAGTCCGACGCATGGACTGAGCCAGCTATTCATGGTGGAAGGGATAATGATCATCTTCCTGGCGCTCGCCTTTTATTTGGTGCTGGCGTTTGCGTCTTACTCGCCGCTTGATCATGGCTGGTCAGGCACCGGCAAGAATGCAACCGTCAACAATCTTGTTGGTAGCAGCGGTGCATGGATTGCAGATGTGTTGTTCCTGCTGATAGGAAAACTGGCGTATTTGATTCCGTTGTTTCTGCTGTATCGCGCGGCTGTTTTGTTTCGCGAACGTCAATCAACCTTTGAATTCAGCTGGCCGGTGTTTGGCTTGCGTGCTGCTGGCCTGTTGGTGACTTTGCTGAGTGCTTGCATGCTGGCCAGCATGAATTTTGCCAGCAAGTTGCCAAGTTCTGCTGGCGGCTGGTTGGGCCGCTCACTTTCCACTGCAGCTTTGCCGGTTTTGCAATTGGTAGGCACTAATCTGCTATGCCTGACATTGATGTGCCTTGGCTTGACACTGGGTCTGGGCATGTCGTGGCTCAAAGTCGTTGATCGTCTCGGTGCATTCACGCTGAACCTGTTTGGCCTCTTTGGTGAGTACTGGCAGCAATACCAGGAAAAAAAGCGCGAGGCAGAAGCAACCGAGCAGTTTGTCAGCCAACGCAAAGAAGCGCTTGATCAATACATCGAGAAAGAAACCAAGCGGCCCCCTATCGAGATTGTGCCGGTGCGCGAAGCGCCGCGCGAACCCAGCAGGCGAGTGCAGCGCGAAAAACTGCGTGAAAAACAAGGCAAACTGTTCGAGACGCCGGTAGTGGGAGATTTGCCGCCGCTTACACTGCTCAACGAGTGGGAAGAGAACAAGGTCATCGGCTTCTCGGCCGATGCGCTGGAAAAAATGTCGAAATTGCTGGAAATCAAACTCAAGGATTTCGGCATCGACATTACCGTGGTGGGCATCAATCCCGGCCCGGTCATTACCCGGTTTGAAGTGCAGCCGGCTGCGGGCATCAAGGTCAGCCGCATCAGCAACCTGGTAAAAGATCTGGCGCGTTCTCTGGCAGTTTCCAGCCTGCGTGTGGTGGAAGTTATTCCCGGCAAGACCTGCATCGGCATTGAAATACCCAATGAGAAAAAGGAAATGATTTCGCTGGGGCAGGTGCTGTCGTCACCGGAATTCGACAATGCGCGTTCGCCGATCAGCCTCGCTCTCGGGCATGACATCGGCGGCAACCCGGTGGTGGTAGATCTGGCGCGCATGCCGCATTTGCTGGTGGCCGGTACTACCGGTTCCGGTAAATCGGTGGGTGTGAACGCGATGATCCTCAGCATCCTGTTCAAATCCACACCGCAGCATGTGCGCATGCTGATGATCGACCCGAAAATGCTGGAGCTCTCGATCTATGAAGGCATCCCGCATTTGCTGACACCCGTCATTACCGATATGAAAGATGCCGCCAATGGCTTGCGCTGGTGCGTGGCGGAAATGGAGCGGCGCTACAAGCTGATGTCGGCGCTCGGTGTGCGCAACCTGGCTGGTTACAACAAGAAAGTGGCTGATGCGATCAAGGCGGGTGAGCCGATTGTTGATCCGCTTTGGAAGCCTGATCCAATGCTGGCGCCGGAAGAGCAGACGCCGGAAGGCTTGGCTGAGTTGCCAGTGATCGTGGTCGTTGTGGATGAATTGGCCGACATGATGATGGTGGTCGGCAAAAAAGTGGAAGAGCTGATTGCACGTATTGCCCAGAAAGCCAGGGCTGCCGGCATTCATCTGATTCTGGCAACGCAGCGCCCGTCCGTGGATGTGCTCACTGGTTTGATCAAGGCCAATATTCCCACCCGCTTGTCGTTCATGGTGCAGTCGAAAATTGATTCGCGCACGATTCTGGGTGAGGGCGGCGCTGAGCAGTTGCTGGGCAATGGCGACATGCTGTTCCTGCCACCGGGTGGCGGCGTTGCCCAGCGCGTGCATGGCGCGTTTGTCGCCGATGAAGAAGTGCATCGTGTAGTAGCTGACTGGAAAGCCAGAGGCGAACCTAATTACATTGATGCAATCACTTCTGATTCAGCCGGTGCTGGCGTGCCTGGCTTGGGCTTCGAAGGCGAAGAGGGTGAAGGCGGCAACGCCGAGATGGATGATCAGATGTATGATCAGGCTGTGCGTTTTGTCTGTGAATCGCGCAAAGCGTCAATCTCTTCGGTGCAACGCAAATTCCGTATTGGTTATAACCGCGCTGCCAGGTTGATTGAAGCGATGGAGATGGCCGGCGTCGTATCAGCGATGAGCAGTAACGGCAACCGTGAAGTATTGGCACCGCCACTCTCCTGATTTTTCAGCACTTACCATTCGTATTTGAGGCAACCCTTTTTGAGAACTGCAATGTTTCGATGCAAACGCGATGGTTTATGGCACTCGGGAATTGCGGTAACGCGGGCACTGTTCATTGTGGCTGCTTGTTTGTTCACCTGTGCAGTTAATGCCCAAACGCCGACAAAAGTAACAGCGCCAGTGGTTACGTCCGCTGAAGAGTATGCCTTGCACCAACTGGTCACCGTGCTGCAACTGACAAAGAGTTTGCAGGCCAATGTTGAGCAACTGTTGCTGGACCAGGAAGGCCGCGAGACACAAGAGACCAGTGCCAAATTGATCATGCAGAAACCTCACAATTTTCGTTGGGAAGTGGTTAAACCCTATCAGGAAGTTATCGTGACGGACGGACAAAAAATCTGGCGTTATGAACCTGATCTTGACCAGGTCACCATCTCTGCTTTCAACAGCAAGCTGGATCACACACCGGTCATGCTGCTCGATGGCGATGAGCAAAGCATTGGTAACAGTTACAAAGTCAGCGCCACCAAACTGACTGATGGTGTGCGTCAGCAGTTTGTTTTGCAGCCGAAGCAGCCAGACAGCTTGTTTACTACCCTGACGCTTACCTTCAACGTTGCGGTGCTTGAAGAAATGCATTTTGAAGACAGCCTCGGCCAGAAGACCAGCCTCACTTTCAAAGTGGAACAACGCAATCAGAGCGTAGATGCCGGCCTGTTTCATTTCACGCCACCGAAGGGCGTTGAAGTGATCGACAACACGCAACACTGACCTCACAGCCATGACCCTGCCATTGTTCCAACAGACCCGGGGATATCAGCCACTGGCTGCACGTATGCGTCCGCTGGAAATCGCCGCTTATGCGGGGCAGGAACATATTCTCGGGCCGGGCAAGCCGCTCTATGAGGCAATTACCAATGGCCAGCCGCATTCGATGATTCTGTGGGGACCGCCGGGCACAGGCAAAACCACGCTGGCCCGTCTGGTGGCGGCCAGTGCCAATGCACATCTTGAGTCACTGTCGGCGGTGTTGTCGGGAGTAAAAGAAATACGCGCGGCCATTGAGCGGGCGCAGGACCAGCGTTCAGCCCACGGTCGCAACACCGTGCTGTTTGTCGATGA
>CANCGR010000207.1 GCA_947377625.1 Gammaproteobacteria bacterium
AATTGATCGAGATTGGTTTTACCGATGGGGATCGCGCCTGCGGCCAGCAATTGTTCCACTACGAAAGCACTGCGCGCAGGCGTGTAGGCAAACGCTGCACACGCAGCCGTGGTGGGAATGCCGGCCAGATCAATGTTGTCCTTGATCGCAAACGGCACGCCGTAGAGGGGCAGCGTGGCAGGGTCTTTGCCTGCGAGCGCCTGCAAGTAAGGCTGAATTTCTGCCTCGCTCATCAGATGAATCCAGATGTTGTGCGAACGATAGCGCTGCGCTGTTTCCAGCAGGCTCTTCACCACGGTGGCAGGGGAGAGCGTGCCGGCCATATAGGCTGCACGCAGGCTGGGAAGATCAAGCGGGAACGACGGTGTTGTCATGAACGGGTCCTTGGCTGCAACAGTGTGTGGTGGAATGCTGGCAAGCAAAGCTGTAGCTACAGGGCCTCTTTTGCAAAAAGCTGGCCACTTGGTCAGCATGGCATAGCAGTTGCTTGCTTTCAGGCGTTCCCTTCTTTTCCCATGCGAGGAAAGTGCCATGATCGCCAACGCGCGCCGCTTGCTGTTGTTGCTGATACTCGGCTGTTTGCTACAAACAGCAGTAGCCGCCGAATTCACCGCCGATGTAAAAGCACGCAACAATCTGGTGCAAGTTGCGCTAGGGCGCGCAAAAGCGGACCTGATTATTCGCGGTGCCACCGTGCTCAATGTGTTCACCGCGCAATGGGAAGAGAACCAGGACATCGTGATTGCCGGTGAACGCATTGCGTGGGTCGGTGCGGCCTCCACCTGGCCGGGGACGGCCACCGAGATCGTCAGCGCCAAAGGCCTGTGGGCAGTGCCCGGCTTCGGCGAATCGCATAAACATATCGAAAGCACGTACCTCACACCGGAATATGAAGCGGCGCTGGTGATTCCGTTTGGCAACACATGGACGGTGGAAGACTCGCACGAAGTGTCCAACGTGGTGGGCATGCAAAATGTTAGCTACTGGCTAAAAGCGGAAGACGCCGGCAGTCCGTTGAAAATCTTTCCGTCGATTGGTTCGGCCACGCCGCCCACTGTTTACGAAAGTGGCGGCGGTTATTACGCCTATGACGAAATGGCCAAGTTTCTTGACCAGGATCACCGCGTAATCAGCCTCGGCGAAGTGATGGACTGGCCAGCCGTGAGCAACCTCAACGCGCCCGGCCATCAGCGTATTTGGGAAATGATGCAGGCTGCCTGGGACAAGCGCGGTGTGGTGGAAGGGCATGGCAGTGGTCTGGTGAAGCCGGACGAGATCAACGCGTTCGCGGCAGCTGGTTTGTCGTCTGACCACGAATCCAAATTGCCGGATGAAGGTTGGGAAAAACTGCGACGTGGTGTGTTTATGGAAATACGCGTCGATACCGCGCGCGTGCTGTTTCCCTATCTGAAAGAAAAAGGTCTGAAAGACTGGACCAATGTGTCAGTCACCACCGATGACCGCGATGTGCAGGCCACGCTGCAACTCGGCTCGATGGATTACAACATTCGCACCGCGATTGAGTCGGGCGTGCCAACCAACATTGCCTACCAGTTGGGCAGCTACAACACGGCGCGTCACTTCAATATTGACCACTTGGTAGGTTCGATTGCACCGGGTCGCTATGCCGACGTGGTGCTGCTGAGCAATCCCGATAAAGTGGCTATTGATAGCGTCTATGCCAACGGCAAGCTCGCCGCCAAAGGCCGCAACTATTTGCTGAAGATTCCGAAGATCGACTATCCGGCGTGGGCTACCAACACCATCAATATCGGCCGCGCCATCAAGCCGGATGATTTTGTGATAAAGGCGTTGCCGGGCCGCACAGAAATGAATGTGGCGATTCTGGAGCCGTTCTATTTTGAACCGGCGCTGCAAACGATGAGCTTGCCGGTGAAGGACGGCGTGCTGTCGGCCAATCCTGCAGCGGGCATCATCAAGGCCGCCATGGTCGATCGTTATCACGGCACTGCCGCCACCTCCAAAATGTTCTGGAAAAATGTGGGGCCGGTGACACCGAAATCAGCACTGGCCAGCTCGCAGTCGCACGATCTGCACAACATCTGGGTGATCGGCAACGACGACACGGCGATGGCCACGGCGGTGAATGCAGTCGCCGGTCTCGGTGGTGGCTGGGCATTGGTCAGCAACGGCAAAGTAATTGCGACGGTGAAGCTGGAAATCGCGGGCTTGATGTCGAAACGGCCCGTGGCAGAAGTGGCCAAAGAAGTGGAGGCCTTGTTCAACGCTGCTGACCAGATGAAATGGATCGGCAACCCTGGGCTGCCTGAACGCATGCGTTTTGCCTTTCTCACCGCTTCACCGTGGAAGTGGCAATTGGTCGCCCCCTATCAAGGCAATCCGGGTGGGCTGGTGAATGTCACCACCGGTGAAACCCATGCGATAGCCTGGTAAGCAGTCATGCCACGCTGGCTGCGTCTGGCGCTGTGCTTGATGCTGATGACATCGGCACAGCAGGGCAGCGCGCATCTGCTCAACATGACCAATGCCACCGTGGAACTACAACCAGGGCGCCAGCTCGAACTCAAACTCACGCTCGACCTGATGCTTACCGCTGGCAGTCGAGAAGCCTATTACGAACTCAGCAAAAAATCACAGAGCGATCCTGCAGTGCAGCAGATACTCGAGACGTTGCTGAGCGCAGTTGTGCTGGAAAGTGGCAACACTCGCATCGTACTGGCAGTAAAGAGCATCCATTTTGCAGAGGCCAGCCGCGACGAATATCTGTCCCCCCTCACGTGGCCGCGCGCAGATATTGTGATGGTTGCTGTCAGCGAGATTCCTGAGCTAATCACTGCTGCCGACCTGCGCATCAACTTCAACGGCAGTTTTCATTTTGAAGAGCCGATAGCAACTACCTTCATTGTCACCGACAGCCAACGCAGCATGACGCGCTGGCTGGTGGCCGGGCAGTATTCGCCGCTGTTTTCTACGCAGGGTTGGAATGACTCAGTAAACACGGCACAAACATCGTCGCCACACGCGGATGAATCGACTCCGCTGCTGGCTGTACTCGCGCAATATCTCGGCCTCGGCTTTCTTCACATCCTGCCCGAAGGCACCGACCACCTGTTGTTCGTGCTCGGCCTGTGTCTTGGCAGCGAAAGCCTGAGACGTTTGTTGATACTGATCACCTTGTTCACCCTCGCACATACCGTTTCGCTGGGCTTGGTAAGCATCGGACTGGTGCCAGCAGCGCCACGCATCGTCGAACCCTTGATCCAGTTAACTATCATGGCAGTGGCCGCCGAGAATCTGTTGCCACGCACCACGCTGCGCATTCGCGCCGGCCTGGTGCTGTGTTTTGGCCTGATTCACGGCATGGGCTTTGCCAGTGCACTACTCACCATCGGCATGCCGGCCAATGCCTTTCTCACTGCCTTGTTCGGTTTCAACGTAGGAGTCGAGCTGGCACAGATCACTTTCATTCTCATTGTGATGCAGTTGCTACGATTGGTGCGGTCACAAAACTGGTATCGCAATGTGGTGGTGCGCAGTGGGTCGGTGGCGATTGCTGCTATGGCTCTTTTCTGGATGGTTCGGTTGTTGCGGGTGTGACTTGGTAATGATTCTGCGGTTGGCCTCTGGCGGGTGCAGGGTTACGCCACCCGCCAGAGGCTTCGAAGATTGACGTGTGTTCATGCGGCACTGTTTTGAATGCATGTGCGAACAGGAGAAAGCAATGCGAGCTTTAAGGTGTTGGTGGCATGTGACTGCAATCAGCTGTTGTCTGTTGTTGTTTGCCTGCAGCAAAGAAAAAGCACTGGCACCCGGTGAAGCCAAGCTCACGCACATTCTGCTGCAAGCCGACTGGTACGCTGAACCTGAGCACGGTGGTTTCTATATGGCGTTGCTCAAGGGCTATTACCGCGATGCTGGCCTGGACGTGGAAATCAGGCCCTTGTCGCCACTGGTCAGCGCTTATGCATTGGTGGGTACCGGTCAAGCGCAAATGGGCTTGGGCACCAGCGACAATCTGCTGATTGCCAGAGCGCAGGGTGTGCCGCTCAAAGCAGTGTTTCCGTATTTTCAGCATGATCCGCAAGGCGTCATGTATCACAAGGAATCCGGCATCACCAAGCTGCAGGATCTCGATGGCAGAACGGTGATGATCAGCCCGATTCTGCACTATGTGGATTTTCTTGAGCGCTCGCTGCACATTCACATGAACATGATTCCGGTGGATGGCAGCGTTGCGCATTTTGTGCAGGACAAACAATTTGTGCAGCAGGCCTTTCTCACCAGCGAACCGTTTGCGGCGATGCAAGGCGGCGCGCAGCCACTGGTGCTGCCGTTCTGGGACACGGGCTATGATCCTTATCGGCTGGTGTTCACCAGTGATGAGTTTATTCAGCAGCATCCCGAAGCCGTGAAGGCTTTTATTGCCGCCACGCTGCGCGGTTGGGAAGAATTTCTTACGCAGGACAAGAGCGAAGTTTTCAAAACGTTGATGGCCAACAACCCTGCGCAAAATCCGGCGTTCATGGAGTGGACCTTCGGCAAGATGCAGGAATACCAAGTGAACTATGGTCATGCCGAGCAGGGCGAAACCCTGGGTCAGCTCAATCTTGGGCGCTTGCGTACGCAGATACAGCAATTGGTAGAGCTGGCGTTGTTGCCCAAGCCTGTCACCGTGGAAGACATTGTGCCTTTGCAACTCTACCCGGCCGCGTTGGTGGTGCCATGAATACTCACACTGACGGCAAGACCATGCCTGAACTCAGCTTCAGTGAACTCACTGCTGCCGGTGCAGGTGCAGCCAGCACCTTGCTCGGTTTCACTACGCAATCATGGGTAGCAGCCTATCGGCGCCTGGGGCCGGTGTTTCGCATAAAAGAAAATGGTTGGGTGTTTGCGTGCGGCGAAGAAATGTCGCGCGAGATGTGGAAGCACGGCGATGACTGGGGTTATGCCGATACCGGCTTGGGCCACATATTCCAGTCGGAAATTGGCCCTGGCTATATCACAGCATCCGATGGTGATCTTCATCGTTATCAGCGGCGCTTGCTGCGGCCGCTGTTCAATGGTGAACCCATTCATCGCCATCTCGGCACTATTGCGCAAGTGCTTGCCGAAGGTTTCGCTGCACTGCAAGGCCAGCAGCTTGATCTGCATGAGACGCTGATTTTTCTCTACACCAAGGGCCTCAATCGCACGATGGTGCAAAGCGGTGCGTCCGATCAATTGATCTTGCGCTTTGCCCGCTTTGAAGAAGAATTTATCCGTGGCGCCCTGCTGCAGGGTGAACAACGCCAAGCTTGGTATCAGCGACCCGACTACATAGCGCTGCGCACTGAAGTGTTGGGTTTCTTCCGCGGCTTGATCAAGCAACGACTGGCTGGTACAAGCACTGGCGACAATCTGGATCGCTTGCTGGCAGCGATGAAGCAACAGAATAACGGTGTGCTCGATGAAGAAGAAATTCTGCGCGTTGCCTATCTGATGCAGGCCGGCGGCGCCGGCAACATGGCGGCCCTATGTTGCACCTTGTTATGGCTGTTGCTGAACAATGAGCAGTGGCACCAGCAAATGCGTGCTGAATTCCAGACCTTGCTGCCACAGCAGATGATGAAGAGCGGTATCAGCGGCTTGCCGTTTACGCGCGATTTTCTGCTGGAAACCGAGCGGCTGTTTCCGGTGACGCCCGGCGTACCCAAACTGGCACTGCGTGATGTTGAGCTGGGCGGTTACGC
>CANCGR010000208.1 GCA_947377625.1 Gammaproteobacteria bacterium
TGATAAATGTGTTCGGCCAGAAACGGCGCAAACGGTGCCATTGCCAGCGTCAGCGCGTGCAGGGTCTGGTATAGCGTCTGGTAAGCGGCATCCTTGTCAGCGGACTTGCCTTCCACCCAGAAACGACTGCGGTTGAGGCGGATGTACCAGTTGGTCAGATCTTCAATGAACTCGAACAACGCGGGCACTACGTTGTAGAGTTTGTACGCTGCCATTTCATTGGTGACGGAGCTAAGCAACGATTGCAGACGTGAAAGAATCCACTGGTCAGTGATGTTGGTCGAGGCAGGCGCAAGCTCCTGCGCACGCCATTGATCGATGTCGGCGTAAGTCTGCAAAAACTTGAACGAGTTGAGCCACGGCAACAGCGCACGGCGCACCATGTCCTTGACGCCGGCGTCAGAGAAACGCTGTTCTTCGGCTTTCACCAGGCCTGAGTTGATCAGATACAAACGCAGCGCATCCGCGCCGTATTCTTCCATCAGAATATCCGGCGGTGTGTAGTTCTGCAGCCGCTTCGACATTTTCTTGCCGTCTTCGGCCATCACGATGCCGTTGACGATGACGTTCTTGAATGAAGGCTTGTCGAATAGCGCAGTGCTCAGCACCAGCAAGGTGTAGAACCAGCCACGCGTTTGGTCGAGACCCTCGGCGATGTATTCAGCGGGGAAGCCGGCTTCAAACAGTTGCTGGTTTTCAAACGGATAATGCAGCTGTGCATAAGGCATCGAGCCGGATTCAAACCAGCAGTCGAGCACTTCCGGCACGCGGCGATAGACGCCGGCTTCACCCGGTTGTGTGAAGGTAAGATCGTCAACGTATTCGCGATGCAAGTCGCTCACTCTTACGCCAGTATATTTTTCCAGCTCGGCAATGGAGCCGAGGCAAAGGGCGTTGCCGCTGACATCGTTAATCCAGATCGGCAGTGGTGTGCCCCAGTAGCGGTTGCGCGAGATGCACCAGTCGAGCGCGTTTGCCAGCCAGTTGCCCATGCGACCGTTCTTGATGTGCTCGGGTACCCAGTTGATTTGCTGATTGCTTGCTACCAGGCGATCACGCATTTGTTCCACTTTCACATACCAGGAAGGAATCGTGCGATAGAGGATCGGCGTATCCGAACGCGGGCAGAACGGATAGCTGTGCACGATCACGTCCTGATGGAACAGCTTGCCTTCTTCTTTCAAGCGGCGAATCAGTGCCTTGTCGGCCTCTTTCACATACACGCCAACATAGTCGCTGACTTCATCAGTGAACTTGCCTTCGAGATCGATCGGGCAGGGCACGGCCTTGACGCCGTTGGCTTTCATCACGCGGAAGTCGTCTTCACCGAACGCGGGTGCCAGATGTACAACGCCGGTACCGCTGTCGGTAGTCACATAGTCATCAGCGAAGATGCGGAACGCACCTTCGGCTGACAGCGACATGAAATACGAAAACAGCGGCACATATTTTTTGCCGACCAGTGCGCTGCCGGGCATGGTGTCGAGCACAGTCAGTTGTTTGTTTTTGCCAACAGTTTCCAGTCGCGCCTGCGCCAGATAAATCTTGCGGCCGGTGTCTGCTTCCTGCACCAGCACGTAATCAATGTTGGCGTTCACGCACAAGCCGAGGTTGGATGGCAGCGTCCACGGCGTTGTCGTCCATGCGGCGATCCAGGCGTCTTCATCTTCGAGCTTGAACAACACCGTCACTGCGGGATCTTGTACATCCTGATAATTGGAACCAGCTTCGAAATTCGACAGCACAGTGCCAAGTGCAGTCGAAAACGGCACTACCTTCACTCCTTGGTAGATCAGATCTTTCTGCCACAACTGCTGCATCACCCACCACACTGACTCCATGAACGAAGGATCCATGGTTTTGTAATCATTGCGGAAGTCGACCCAGCGGCCGATGCGCGTGATGGTTTTTTCCCACTCGGCGGTATAGCGCTGCACGATGCCGCGACAGGCGTCGTTGTAGCCTTTGATGCCCATCTTGGCGACCGCCTGCTGTGCACTCATGCCGAGCGACTTGTCGATTTCATGTTCGATCGGCAGGCCATGGCAGTCCCAGCCGAAGCGGCGTTGCACATAGAAGCCCTGCATCGTGTAGTAGCGCGGGATGATGTCTTTCAGTGTAGAGCCGACCAGATGGCCGTGATGGGGCAGGCCGGTCGCAAACGGCGGGCCGTCATAGAAGATGTAAGGCTTGCAGTTTTGCGTCTGCTCAAGCGAACGCTGGAACACGTTGCGGTCACGCCAGAACTGCAGCACAGCATGCTCTGCCTTGACAAAGGAAAAGCTGTCGCTGCCAGACAACTCTTGACGTTCGTCAGTCTCCAAGCTGTTGCTAGTGTCGGTACTCACATTGATCTCCGTGCCTGTCAGAAACTGATGAACCAAAAACAAAAAACCCGCCGGAGGGCGGGTTTTGAATGTGCAGAAGCCTTCAACCCACCGTGCGGTGCTGAATAATAAAACGGTATATGGCGAAGGCTTGTGCGTATTTCATGCCGGGCAGGATAGTTACATTGCCTTTAAAGTCAAGACGTATGAGGCAAATTCACTGCTGCAGGCCGCTAAAATTGTGGTTTGCTTCACCCAGGCTGCGCCCGCGACCACGGTAAAGTGCGCTATAGTCAGATCAATCCTGCGTCCCCGATCCATGCCTGTAATGTTCACTTCCAAATTAATCGACCAGATCATCAAGGGTCGTTGTGCTGCGTTCGCTGAACTTATGGGAATGCACAAAAGCAGCGGTGGTGAACTGAGCGTCAATGTATTTCTGCCCGGTGCCCACTCGGTTGAAGTGCTCAGCGGCAACGGCAAAAAAGTGCTGGTGGTGTTGCAGCGCTTGCATGCAGAAGGTTTGTTCTGCGCCAGCTTTGCCGGCAAAAAAATCCTGCCTTACCGTCTGCGCGTCAGCAATGGTCTTGAAACTGTTGTAGTCGATGATCCCTATCGCTTCCGCCGCAAGCTTGACAGTGCGGAGCTGCAGCTCTTCAGTCTCGGCCGTCATGAGGCAGCGTGGCATTTTCTGGGTGCACATCCGCGCACTATCGACGGCATTGATGGCGTACATTTTGTGCTGTGGGCGCCCGCCGCCACGCGCGTCTCGGTGCTGTTGCAAAAAACGCATTGGGATGGGCGCGTGCATCTTATGTATCCCCATGTTGATGCCGGCCTGTGGGAGCTGTTTGTGCCTGGCTTGCCACTGCATGCGGCCTACAAGTTTGAAGTAATGAACGATCAGCATGAAACCCAGGTGTTGGACCTTGATCCGTTTGCGCGGCAAGTGGATCTGCAGCCGCTGGGTTGCTCGCGCGTGGATGCGATCACGGCGCGGGCATGGCGTGATCACTTCTGGCTGCTGATGCACAGCAATCAGGCTGGGCAGGCTATGCCGATGACTATCGCGGAGCTGGCTTTGACCGATGAGCTGCTGGAAAGCGGCGTGCACTGGCCCCAATTGGCGACGCTGGTGTTGCCAAAGCTGAAAGCGCATGGCTTTACGCATCTGCTGCTACCCGATGCCCAGGCTTGTGCAATGAAGGCCCGGCAACGCCAGCCAGCGCTGCTGGCCGCCACCGCACAACTCGGCAGCAATGCCGAGTTGCAAGTCTTTGTCGATCAGGCCCATGAGCTCGAGTTGGCTGTGCTGTGGGATATCTCTCTTGTCGCCCTATTGAATGCGCATGGTCTGGCCTTTGGCGCCAATGACGGCATCGATTGGGCTACCACCGGCGGTGCCTTGATGAGCATGGTGAATGCGTGTGTTGGCTATTGGCATACCCACATGCACATCGATGGTTTTCGCATGTGTGAGGTTGATGCTTTGCTCATGGCAACGGTTGGCACTGCCGGCAGAGGGCGCAAGCAGCGGCCGGAATCAACAGTGGATCTCTATGCGCGTGAATGGCTTGGCGCCTTGCTGTCGCAGTTGCGTGAACGTTTTCCCGCATTGTTGTTGCTGGTCGATAGTGCTTTGGCCTTGCCGGAATTCACCCAGTCGCCTCAGCTCGGTGGCCTGGGCTTCGATTTCTGCATGGATACAGCAGGATGTGCTCTGCTGCGTCCGTTGCCTGAACAACAAACAGGCAAGGAAGTTGCTGCCCTCGTGCAAGCATGGCGCGACGGCAATGGTCTGCAACAACTGGCCGCGTTTGCGCCGGCACCGGCTCTGCGAGAGAGTCTGCTCCAATTGTGGCTGCTTGTGCTGTGGACCTTGCCGGCCCGCAAACTGCTGCAGCTCGAGTGCCGTTTGTCAGTGCGGCGTAACTGGCAGCCGGACAGTGGCCATGATTTTGAGTTGCAATTGGCGCCGGCAATGTCGGTCGAGTCACTGGCGTTATTGCGTCAGTTCAATCTGTTATACCTGCACAGTCCCTGCCTTTATGAACAGGATGCCAGCCACGAAGGCATCAATGTGCTGCTGGCGACCTCTGAAATCTGCGCGTTTGAACGTATAAGTCGTCATGCGGCCGACCATATGCTGATTGTGGTGAATTTTGGCGAGCAAACCAGTGAAACCGTCAGTTTGCGCATAGGCAGCAACCGTTGTTATCACCTGGTCTGTGGTGTGGGTGCTGACAAGCTGCCTGCCGAGCTGATGACAGCCGGCAAGAGCCTTGCGGCAACAATAATTCTGCCGGCACGCACTGGAGCGATATACAGTCTGGCAAGTTGATACATAGCTATGGCAAGATGCAGTCAGATGCAGATTCACAAGGGACATTTCAAAGCTGTATGTCTATTGATTGGAAATCCTATTCCACCGGCCCGTTCTTTGATGAACTCATTGCGGCATCCGGCAAAGCACGGCCCTTCGCACGCCCTCTGGCCAGCTATCTGGCGTCTCTGTCCAATGAGGAACTGGCGCGCCGCCAGGAGGCCGTCAAGCACGCCATCAAAACCATGGGCATTTCCTTCACTGTTTACAGTGAAGCCGGCAACATTGACCGCGAGTGGCCGTTCGATCTGATCCCCCGCATCATTCCGCTCAAGGAATGGCAGGTCACCACCAAGGGACTTGAGCAGCGCCTGCATGCGCTCAACTGTTTCATCCACGATGTTTACAACGACGGCAAGATTTTCAAAAACAAGGTAGTGCCGCGCGAGCTGATTCTTGATTCCGGCAACTACCGTCCGCAATGCCAGGGCATGAAACCCAAGTATCAAGTGTGGGCCAATGTGTGTGGCACCGACTTGGTGCGCAACAGCGATGGGCAGTTCTACGTGCTGGAAGACAACCTGCGTGTCCCTTCGGGCGTGTCCTACATGCTGGAAAACCGCACCGTTACCAAGCGCGTGTTCCCTGAGCTGTTCGAGAATATTGAAATTCTCCCCAACAGCGATTATCCAAGCCAGCTCTATGAAATGCTGGCCTCGCTGTCGCCACGCGACAAGGTCAAGCCGGAAGTAGTGGTGCTGACGCCCGGCATCTTCAACTCGGCCTATTTCGAACACAGCTTCCTGGCGCAGCAAATGGGCGCCGAGCTGGTGCAGGGCAGTGACCTGCTGGTGGAAGATGACAAAGTCTACATGAAAACCATCAGCGGTCTGGCGCCGGTGGACGTGATCTATCGCCGCATAGACGACCTGTTCATTGATCCCTCTGTGTTCAATGCTGATTCCCAGCTTGGGGTGGCTGGCCTGTTGGGGGCCTGGCTCAAGGGCAATGTGGCACTTGCCAATGCCCCCGGGGCCGGCGTGGCCGATGACAAGGTGATCT
>CANCGR010000209.1 GCA_947377625.1 Gammaproteobacteria bacterium
CCAGGTAGTGTCAGCGGGCAGCAAACTGGCGGTTTTGGTGCAGGATTCCAGCCGCCCGGACTAGGTGGAAGACCACCATTTCAGGGCGTAGGCGCAGGACAAGGAGAACAGAGTGGCTTCACTCGAGAACCGGGCAGAGGACGACCCCAGTGAGCCCCACAATCAAAAACACGCGCGGCTTCACGATACTGGAGCTGGTCGTCGCCATGACACTGACCGCCATGCTGCTGGCTATGTTGAGCGCAGGCCTCTACAGCGTAGTGAATGACTGGCAGCGCGACGGCTCAGGCCTCGATGCCACGCTCGACAAAGCCCTGGTGGTGCTGCAACTGGATCGTGCGCTGCAATCAGCGTTTCCACATACCTATGTCGACCCTGAGCGGCTGGCGCGTTTCATCTATTTTGAAGGTAACCAAAACACACTCAGCTTTATTTCCACGGTATCACCGCAGCGCCAGAGTGGTTTGACCGCATGGCAATTGTCGACCGATGACAAAAAAGGCATTGAGCTCAAACAGACGCCAGCCTTCAGCGACAACCCCAACCAGCGCCTTGCCGCTCTCAAACCGGTGTCGCTGTTGCCGAACTACACCGCGCAGTGGCATTTCCTGTTTCAGAAAAATCCGGATACCAAGCAGTGGGTGCAGGAATGGTCTGGCAAGGATCGGCAAAGTCTGCCGATAGCCGTGCGACTGGTGTTGACGCCAAAGGATGAGAAAAAAGGTGATGAACCGATTGAAATCGTCGCGCCGATCCGCAGCTGGCGCAATCCGGAAATCCAGCCCGTAGTGCCGGTAAATTGAGCGTGAATATGCGATTACGCCAGCGCGGCTCGGTCATCATAGTCACCTTGTGGACCATTATCCTGATGACGATGCTGGTGGCGGTGATCGCATCGCAAAACCGCTTGTCGGCCGATACCGCCTGGGTCCACAAGCAGGAATTGACGGTGTGGGCCAGTGAGCAGTCAGCAATCAACCAGGCCGAAATGGAAGTGATGATGGCGCGCATGCCGCTGCCGTTGGCCGACCAGCAGAAACTCATGGACGTCTCAGCCCAGAGCCTCAATCAAGCTCGGCGTAACCCGCTGTATCGCTATAATGGCCAGCTGCTGAGCTTGGCCTATGCGCAGGCGCAGGATGTGGCAGTGCGCATTATTGATCATGCCGGCAAGATCAATTTGCGTGAAATCAGCCGGCCGCGCTTGCGGGCGCTGATCGAGAAAAAACTGGGCGGCTCCAAAGCCGATACCGACCAGATCGACCACATGATGGACGCGTGGAACGATTGGCTCGATCTTAACGACGGTGAAAGCCCCAAAGGCGCCGAGAAAAAGTATTACCAGAGCTTGCCGGTGCCCTATACCCCGCGCAATGGCGCGCTGGAAACCGTGGAGGAGCTGCTGAGTATCAAGGGCTTCGCCGAAGTATTCAGCGATGTGGATCTGGATGCGGCCTTCACTGTTTATGGGGAAGACGAACTGGTCAACCTCAATGTGGCCACCGTGGAAGCCATGCAGTTGTTGCCCGGGCTTGACGATGAGTTGATTGGCAAGATTGTGGCCTGGCGCAAAGACAATGAATTCCAGGGCAATGGCGATGTAGCGCAGCTGGTGACAGCAGAAAAAATGGCGGAGTTGCGGCCGTGGATCAACTCTCGCAAGACCACCAACTACTACACGATAATGGTCTACCCGCAAGCTGACGGCAAAGACGCCGAGCAGAGCAAGGACGACAACACCAGCCAGGACAAAGCCAAATCCGTCCACAGCGAATCCGACCAGCCAAAAGCACTGACCGCCTATGCCGAAACCATTTCGATCTCTTCACCCACCGAGCGACCGCTCGTGCTGAAAATCAATCCTTACCAGAAACTGCCGCTGGCGCCGGAAGTGCTGATCGCTGAACAAGAGGCCAAGTAGTGAACTTATTAGTACGTTTAGGCCGTCTGTGTGTCGACAGTTTGCGTGTGCCATTGGGCGCGCCACTACGGCATGCGTCACTGGTGCGCATGCTGGTGCAGCGGGAAATTGCGGCGCGCACTTCCGGCACCTTGCTCGGTAAGCTGTGGCCACTGGTGCAGCCGGGGCTGCAGGTGCTGGGCTTCTGGTTCATGTTCGGGGTTGTCTATGACGCTGGCAGTCGCGGCGGCCCTTCCTTCCTGCAATACCTGATGCTCGGCATGTTGCCGTGGCTATGCTTGAGTGAAGTGCTCAGCCGCAGCACCGGACTGTTTCGCGAGTTCAGCGTGTTGTTTGCACGCTCACCATTTCCGCTGGAAGTGCTGCCGTCGGTAATGCTGGTGATTCCCGGCATTGTTTACGGCACGGCGCTGGTACTCACTACGCTCTGGATGCTGGGTGTAGTGGCTGCGCTCAAGGCGGTGGTGGTCATTCCGTTGTTGCTGCTGTGGTGTTTGCCACTGCTGCTGCTGTGCGCGGTGATTGGCTTGTTCGTGCGTGACTTCGGGCAGGTATTGCCTTTTCTGCTCACGCTGCTGATGTATGTCACCCCGATCCTGTATTTCCCCGATCTGTTGCCGGCCAAGGCGCGCGCCTGGATGTGGCTGAATCCGCTGGCCGACTGGATGGCGGTGATTCATGCCGGGCTGACCGACGCCGTGATGCCGTTCAATAGTTTGTGGCGCTTGTTGGGAATCTGGCTGCTGCTGCTGGTGCCAAGCTGGTTGTTGTACCGGCGCACACTCTTGCACGTGCGGGAGTTGCTGTGATGCGCGAACCAATCATCAGACTGGATGGCGTCAGCAAAAGTTATCGCAGCTATGCGCGTGATATCGACCGTGTGCTGGAAATTCTCACCGGCAAAGCCCGCCATCAAAGTTTCAATGCGCTGGAACCGCTGACACTGAGTGTCGCCAAAGGTGAAGTCATTGGCGTGGTCGGCAAGAACGGCGCGGGCAAGAGCACGCTGCTCAAACTACTGGCCGGCACCGTGCAGACTTCCACCGGGTCACTCAGCATCCACGGCCGCGTCAGCGCAATCCTCGAACTGGGCGCCAGCTTTCATCCTGAAATGAGCGGCCACGACAACGTCTATCTGACCTGCGCCATTCAGGGTCTTACCCGCCCGGAGACTGACGAAGCGTATGAAGCGATTGTCGCCTTCGCCGGCATCCCTGACTTCATGCAGCGCCCCGTCAAAACCTATTCGAGCGGCATGTTGATGCGACTGGCGTTTTCGATTGCCACGCATGTGAATCCCGACATTCTCATCATCGACGAAGCGCTGTCGGTGGGTGATGGTGTGTTCGCGCGCCGCTCGTTCGATCGCATCATGGAATTTCGCAACGCCGGCAAAACCATCTTCTTCTGTTCGCATTCGCTCTATCAGGTGGAAGCGTTGTGTGATCGCGTGTTGTGGCTGGATCAGGGGCGCATCAAAGGTGAAGGCGCACCTGCGAGAGTCATTACTGCTTACAGTGAATTTCTGCAGCGACAGTCGGCAATTACAGCGCCAGCGCCGCAGGCCGCAGCATCATCGTCAGAGGCTGCGCCAGTGCCGGCTGCCAGCACCAATACCAGCGTGCCGCGTGTGATCGAAGTCAATGTGCGCGTCGATGGCCGCCTTGCCAAAGTGCACACGCTGCAAAGCTGTGAAAACCTGGTGGAAGTAACGGTCAATTTCTGGGCACCAGCACATTTGCCAATGCCCACGGTGGGCGTGGTCATTCTTGGTGGCGATGGCCGCTATGTCGCCAGCGCCGGCACGCTCAACGACGGCATCAACTTACGCACCGGTGCTGATCACAGTGGCAGCGTTGTTTTGCAATTTCCGGATTTTCCGCTGCTGAAAGGCTGCTATGTGCTCGAGGTATATCTGTTGTGTGAACGCGGACTGCACATCTATGAACGCGTGCGACAAGTGGCTGAATTGAATGTTGAGCAGCGTTCGCTGGAATTGGGCATCGTCAGTCTGGCGCATCAATGGTTGTCACACTAATGGTCGCCACCCTGTCATGAGCACGCTGGCCGACATCGGGCTGGGCACGCTGTTCGCCGGCAATGCTGGCTTGCTGCAACTGACGGTGCTGCCAGGCTTGCTGGCGCATGAGTGGCAGGCCCGCCACAAAATCCACATGCCGGCGCTCGATTCGCTGCTGTTCATGTTTGCCTTCAGCGCAGTGGTGAGTTTCCTGCTGGTGCTGCTGTTGCAAATGTGCGGACTTCACACCCGAGCAGTCTGGATGGCATTGGGATGGGCGCAATTGGCCTTGGGCCTGTATTGGCATTTCACCAATCGCACGCCGCTCAGTTTGTTGCATGCCGATGCGCAACGTATGCCCTTACTGGGCATTCTGGCTTTGCTGATTTACGTATTCTGTTTTGTTGAATTGCTACGTGCGGTGGTAGGTCATTGGCCGGGCGTGTTGCAGGGCTGGGATGCGATTGTCAGCTGGAATCGTTGGGCCAAGGACTGGAGTACAGGACAGTGGCCAGTGCTGACCTGGGATTATCCGCAGTTGATGCCGGCCGCGTGGTCGGTGTTGTATCTGTGGCAAGGCAGCAGCGAAATCGAAATATTTATTCGTATCTGGATGAGCTTGTTTGCAGTATCACTGATGGCGGTATTTCTGGCGATGTATGCACACTGGCGGCGGTGGCCGCTGCTGTTTGCCGGTGCGATGATGACAAGCATCCTGCTTGGCCCTTACCGGCAGGTGCTGGATTCCGGTTATGTTGACGTGCCGCAGGCCTTCGCCATTTTGTTAAGCGCACACTGGGTATTGCTGGCCGTGCATGATGCCGCCAGATCGGCGCGCTGGTTGTTTTATGCAACGGTGGCCACTGCGCTGGCGCTGCTGACCAAACAAAGTGGCCTGCTGGCACTGATGATGTGGTTATGGGCCGTGTGGAATCTGCGCGCGCAGCAGCAGGCGGTGTGGCGCGCGGTAGGACTATTGTTGTTGTTGGTGCTGCCTTGGTATGCATTGGCGCTGCTGCATGACACAGACGAAAGTGTGCTGGCGTATGTCACGCACGACATCTTCGGCAATGAGACGCTGTCGGCGCGCATGATTCGCGCCCTTACTCATACTTTGCCGGCCGTTACCGGCATTGGGCCGAGCACCAGAGTGGTAGCAGTCATTGTGTTTGTGGGCATCTGCGGGTTGGTGCTCGCGCTGCGTGATCGTTGCGGACGTTTCTTTGCAGTGACAGGCCTGTGCGGCCTGCTGATCTGGGCGGCCAGTTTTTCCTACGACGGGCGCAATTTGCTGCCGGTGCTGCCACTGTTGTTGTTGGCAGCAGCGCATGGTTATGGACGCATGCAAATAACACCAGCCTGGCTGTCGGAATCGTTGCCGGTGGGAAATCTGAAATCGTACCAACCGTTGTACAAGCTGATTCCGCTACTGTCGGCGCTGGTATTGGCAGGCAGCTTGCTGCCAGCCAATGTTGAACATTGGGAGCTGCTGACGGATTCGTTGCGCAAGGAATCTGAAAATCCTGTGCTCAATAAGCTGTTGCTGGATTTCGTCAACACGCCGGAGCTCACCGGCCTTGTTTACACCACCTATCCGCCGATGGTCGCCATCAAGGACTTGCGTACGCATTGGTTCAACGATGCGGGTGCCAGCCATATGCAGCCATCAACAGCCGCCGCGTTGGTGGCAGGTGCGCCGCTGTGTGAGGTGTTCACGTCTATCCCTCGCCATGAGTTGATCAGCCACGCGTTGTTGCAAGACTC
>CANCGR010000210.1 GCA_947377625.1 Gammaproteobacteria bacterium
GCACCCAGACCGCAATCGAAGTTGAAAAGATTGGCGTGACGGTTCCCGCACCAGTGAACGACGGTCGGCGTCAGTACCGTGTGCGCAGCGGGGATTCGTTATGGACCATCGCTCGGCAATTCCATCCTGCCGGCATAGGTGAAAATCTCTACCAGTTCCTGATTAGTTTGCATGATTTGAATCGTGAAGCCTTTATCAACGGCAACATCTCGTTATTGAAAGCCGATGCCCCGCTGCATATTCCTTCAGCCCGCGACATTGCCGCCATCAATCCAGGCTCTGCCCAAAAGATTTTTGACCAGCTGTGGCGGGATGGCGTGCGCAGTCCTGATCTGGCTGTGGCAGGCGATGCGCCGCTGTTTAAGCCATTGAATGAATCCGATGTGCCAAAACCGCCGCCAGCTCCTGCACCCAAATTGCCACCAGGAACCGAGAAGCAGAATAAAGCAACTGCCTCATCAAGTCCGTTGTTGCCGGCGCCCACTGGCAGGATCGCTGCCGCCGACAAATCGGTTGCACCCACCATCGCCGAGGCAGCGCCCGCGACCCCACCAGTGCCTACGATACAAGTGGTTCCCCAACAAACTGCTACTGCCAAAACTGAGTCTGCTGTCCCCGCCGATGCCAACCCGTTCATGCAGAAAATCAACCAGTCGGCTACGGCTATCCAAGGCATGCTTGAAATACGTCAACAACGCCTGCAGGCACTGGAGCAGCAAATTCTGGCTATGCAAACGCAGTTGCAGCAGGCACAAAGTCGAGCGTCTGAACTTACACCAAGCATAGAGCAGCGGCGGGCCGAAGTGACCAGCAAGGCCATACAGTTGGGTCTGTTGGCTGCGCTATTACTGATTTTGCTGGGGACGACGATTCGTTTTGCATTGAAATGGAATCACGATATCCAAAGACGGCAAAAGCCCGGGAAGCAAGCTGGCGTGCAGCGGTGATCTGCGTCATGTTTGGCTCGAACTGGCATTTGCTGCATATAAAGGCTTAGGCAAATCAGCTATCATTTGTATCTGAAATCCAACCCGGTTCCATTGGGCCACGCAGCCCTGATCCTGACTTTAAATGAGCACAACAGCTACCCCATCCACTAACCTGATAGACAAATATGGCCGTCATATCGACTACGTGCGCCTGTCGGTGACGGACCGGTGTGACTTTCGTTGTGTTTACTGCATGTCAGAGAAAATGACCTTTCTGCCACGCAATCAGGTTTTGTCACTGGAAGAGATCTTCAAAGTGGCGCAAGCCTTCAACCAGTTGGGTGTGCGCAGGATTCGACTCACCGGCGGCGAACCTTTGGTACGCAGCAACATCCTGTCGCTGGTTAAAAATATCGGTTTGCTACCCAACCTTGATGAGCTGCTGATTACTACCAATGCTTCTCATCTTGAAGAGATGGCAGCGGATCTGAAAACCGCCGGGGTTACCCGCATCAATATCAGTCTGGATTCCCTTAATGCCGCTACGTTTAAAGAGATGACCCGCACTGGTGATCTGGCGCAGGTGCTGCGTGGTATTGACGCTGCCAAAGCCCAGAGTTTCAAAGGCTTACGATTGAATGCTGTCATTCTTAAAGGCCGCAATGACCACGAAATCCTGGATTTGCTGCATTACGCGATGCAGTTGGGCATCAACATCGCCTTCATTGAAGAAATGCCGTTGGGGGATGTTTCCGACCACGACCGGCTGGAAACCAGTTGCAGTAACGATGACGTGCGTCGAGTGATTGAAGGCGTACATAATTTGACCGAACTGACGATGCAAACGGCGGGGCCGTCCCGTTATTTCAGTATTGCAGGCAGCGCAACCAAGTTGGGGTTTATTTCCCCTGTCTCGCATAATTTTTGTGAAAGCTGTAACCGCGTCAGGGTTACGGTAGAAGGGCGCTTGTTACTGTGCTTGGGCAACGAGCACTCGGTTGACCTGAGAGCGATCCTGCGTGACCATCCTGACGATGTGGGTCTTCTGCAGGAAACGATAAGAAATGCCATGGATATCAAACCATTACGGCATTATTTTTATGAAAAGGATGCACCGCAAGTGGTGCGCTTCATGAACATGACCGGCGGCTAACCGGTCGCTTACCTTCTCAATTGTTGTGAACCCCGGGTAAAAGCAATGGCAGGCAAACCTCAATCCGAATTTCTTCCTCTGAACATAGTGGTTGTTACCGTATCTGATACGCGCACCGAGGTAACAGACACTTCCGGGCAGTTTTTACAGGAATCAGTTGTTGCCGCCGGCCATCATCTCGCCGGCAAACACCTCTGCAAGGATGACATCTACAAATTGCGGGCTTTGGTTGCTGGTTTGATTGCGGATGATTCAGTACATGTGGTGCTGGTGACTGGCGGAACGGGCTTTACCAGTCGGGATAACACCGTTTCAGCAGTGACACCGCTGCTTGATACCCATATTGACGGGTTTGGAGAACTGTTTCGGCAGGTATCTTTTGAGGAGATAGGTACTTCGACGATTCAGTCGAGAGCTTTTGCCGGTCTGAGCAACAGTACTGCAGTGTTTTGCATGCCCGGTTCGACCTCGGCTTGCAAGACAGCTTGGCATAAAATACTGGCTAGTCAGTTGGACAGCAGACACCGCCCGTGTAATTTTGCCGGGCGGTTACTTCAGAAAGGGCAATAAAACGACGATAAAGGCCTATAGCCAGTTAAGGTAACCGGTAACCCACTTTGACCAATGGAGGGGGTATGGTGCTAGAGGGTTACCGGCAACGACCATTAAGAGAAGAGGGTCAAGACGGGCACTGAAAGGAAAATCATCCCTGTCAGTACGCCGATTGCTACTTCTTCAATCAGTTCGAGCTTGGTGGTTTTGGTAGTGTTCATCTTTAGTCTCCTTAAGATAGATGAGTGACGAATTTGCAACCTTGGTAAAGCTGCGAGGCATAAAGTAACACAAATTTGCGATTAAAGGTAACATTTGTCGTTACATGGTTGTAAGTATTGTGTAATTTGGTGTTATCTAAATCACATTTCGTCATATTTGTTACCGATACCATTCATTTTTGAACCCCTTACAATTTTCTGACTTTTTCGATGAACCTAAACGATCGAACAGCAGCGCCATGGGTTGCAGTCCCGGAGTCCAGGGAGCGCGAGACCCTGAGCCTGTTATTGAGAAACCGGGGTGTGCAGGTAATGGAGGTGCCGTTGGTCGCGATTCTGGATACGCCGGACCCACAACCAGTGCTCGCTTGGTTAAAGCGCTTTATTGCGGATCCCCCGTTGCTGTTGGTGCTGCTTACTGGTGAAGGATTGCGGCGTTTGCTTGCGCTGGCGGAAAAGAATGAGCTCCGAGAGCAGTTCGTGGAAAAGCTTGGTCGGGTGCAGACCCTGTGCAGAGGCCCCAAGCCGGAAAAGGTTTTAATGGAGCTCGGCTTGAAGACCACCTTCAGAGCAGCTGTGGCTACCAGTACTGGTGTTCTAGCAGCGGCACAGCCGTTGGAATTGGCTGGTAAACGCGTCGCCCTGCAACTCTATGGAGAGGAACCCAACCCTTTGCTGGTCAATGGGCTGCTTGCCAAGGGCGCGACACTCGATATCGTTGCTCCTTATGTTTACGCCAGTCAGGAGGATGAAGCCAAAGTTGCTGCCTTTATAAATATTTTGGCGGCAGGGGAGGTTGGCGTGTTGGCTTTCACTTCGCAGTCACAGTTCAAGCGCTTGCAGGAAGTGGCGAACAAGCGGGAGTTGCAAGCCGAGCTGGCTGACGGAATGCGCAAGACAGTGCTGGCTGCGGTTGGCCCCATAGTCAAAGTGCAGCTGGAACAAGCCGGTTACCCAGTGGCCATCATGCCGGAACGGCTTTATTTCATGAAACCCCTGGTCACTGAGATAGTCAAGTTTCTGGGGCTTGAGTCGGAGGTTGTATCTTGAAACGCACGTTTTGGTTGTTGGCTGCATTATGGCTGATGAGTGTAGGTAGTATTGGTCAAGCCCAAAGTCCGGATGAGCTAGTTGCTGTTATCAGCACTAGTCGAGGCAGCATGGAATTCATATTGCGACCGGATGTGGCACCGCTGACCGTGAGCAATTTCGTTAATCTGGCCAGCCGGGGCTTTTACGATGGGCTTAATTTTCATCGTGTAGAAGCCACTTTTATGGCGCAAGGAGGCGATCCGGCCGGCAATGGTTCCGGAGGGCCCGGTTATGAATTCAAGGATGAAATTGCGTTGCGGCTAAACCAGGAAGGAATACTGGCAATGGCGAATGCGGGGCCTTCAACCAACGGTAGCCAATTCTTCATTACTCATCAGGCGACTCCCCATTTGAATGGCGCGCATACCGTGTTTGGTTTGATCAGTGCGGGCAAGCAGGTAATCAAACAGATCAAGATTGGTGATGTGATCAACAGCATCACTATCACCGGGAATCCCGTGCCCTTGCTGGAAGCGCATCGTCAGCAAGTAGAGGAGTGGAACAAGGTGCTGGACGCGGGTTTCCCCAAACTACGCCCTTCACCGTTGCCGGTTACTTCGGCGAATTGATTTCCGGTTTTTCCGGATCGTTGGTGGTTTCGGAATTCATGTAGGGGTAGATATAAGCAATTTGTGCAAAGCTGGCCAGCAACAACATACCGAGGCTGCCAAATACTTTGAAGTCAACCCAGTAAGCCGGGAAGGTAAAAGCCACAAACAGGTTGGCACTGCCAACAATGAAGAACACCAAGGCCCAGGCCATGTTCAGTTTTTTCCAGCGCGCATCGGGCATGGTCACGAGCTGTCCAAACATGGTTTTGGCCATGTTGTTGGCACTGAAATACTGGCTGCCCAGAAACACCAGGGCCATGATCCAGTTCACTGCCGGGGCTTTCCATTTGAGGATGGCTTCGGAACGCAAAAACAAGGTCAGGCTGCCAAACAACAATACTGCTCCCACCACCAGCCATTGCATTTTGGTAAGGCGTTTTTCCTTGAAGAACAGCGTACCGTAAACCAGCACTGTGCCAAGCATCAACACTGCGGTGGCACTGTAGATGCCGCCGAAAGCGAATTCAAAACCGGCGACATTGAGCACACGTTCTTTCAGTTTGTAAGTGATCAGAAAGAACAGTAGTGGAATGTATTCAAGAAAGGCTTTCATCAATTAGATACATGTGAAGGGGACGCGTGATGGTAGCCAATTTCGCTGGAAAGGTCTGCAAGCTGTGGTTGCCGTGATGATATGGTAGCGTTGTTTTTTTGTCGGCAGGAAAGGTCATGGCCCGTGTATTAGTCATTCATCCCGTCAACCCGCAGCAGCGGTTGATCAAGCTGGCGGTGGATTGCATCAGGGAGGGAGGAGTGGTGGTTTATCCGACGGACTCAGCCTATGCCTTGGGCTGCGCCGTGGGCAACAAGGCGGGCATGGAAAGGATCTCCCGCATTCGTCAGATCGACAACAAGCACAACTTTACTCTGGTGTGCCGGGATCTGTCGGAGATTGCCACTTATGCCAAGGTCGACAACAGCTGTTACCGACTGCTGAAGGCCAACACGCCCGCGCCCTATACCTTCATTCTGAAAGCTACTTCCGAGGTGCCGCGGCTCTTGCAGCATCCCAAACGCAAAACCATTGGCATCAGGGTGCCGGATCATCCGGTAGTGTCGGCATTGCTGACGGAGCTGGATGGCCCATTGCT
>CANCGR010000211.1 GCA_947377625.1 Gammaproteobacteria bacterium
CCTGTAAAGCCATAACCGGTTCCAAATACCTGCCAGGCAGCTGCAACTGATTTCAGTTAACTGAATTCAGTCTTGAGCATGCCAGAAAGCCAGTCTCGCAAGAGGCTGGCTTTTTTTATGGACTGGCTTAGGCTCCAGTAGTTGAATGCCCGCTGTGTTACCCAAGGTCGAATCCCCCATGCAGACAGCCGCTCCGCCACGCGCCCACACCACAAAAATGCTATTGGCAGTGCTGGCGATACTGTTGTCGACGTTGCTGATCTACTGGCCGGGCTTGAGTGGACCATTTGTGCTGGATGACATGCAGAACATCGTTGCTGTTCATCTTGACCACATGGATTGGCAAGCGTTTGTCTACACCGTCACGCACAACTCCAGTGGCATGCTGGGGCGCGTGGTTTCCATCAGCAGCTTTGCATTGAGTGGTGTGCAATACGGGCTTGATCCCTGGGGTTACAAATTCCAGAACCTGTTGCTGCATCTGTGCAACGGACTGCTACTGCTGCGCCTGCTGTTCCTGACGCTTCAACAAATCACACCCTCACGCAGCCGCGACCAACAGTTGCTGTGTGCCGTGCTGGTCTCGGCATTCTGGCTGCTGCATCCGCTGCAGGTGAGCACAGTGCTGTATGTAGTGCAGCGCATGACCATACTGTCGACACTGTTCATGCTGGCGGCGCTGTTGTGCTACTTCGAGGCCCGCACGCAGAGCGAAGCTTCACCGCGCTATTGGTTGCTGGCGTTCGTGTGTTATCCGCTGCTGCAGTTGCTGGCCGTTTTTTCCAAAGAAAACGGGGCCCTGTTGCCGCTGTTCATCCTTGTGTTTGAGGCGCTGGTTTTCCGCAGTTTGCGTGCGCCGCGCCTGCTTGCCCAGCGGCATCAATTGTTTCTGCTGGGAGCCATGGTCTTGCCCTTGCTGGCAGGCGGTCTGTATCTGTTGACCCATTTTTCCACGGTAGTTGATTACAGCAGTCGTAACTTCACGCTGGCAGAACGGTTGATGAGCCAATTGCATGTACTGCCGTTCTATCTGAAATTGATCTTGTTGCCACGCGTCAGGGACATGAGCCTGTTCCATGATGATTTTCCGGTGACTGCCGCTTTCGACCCGCTGACTGTGCTGCTGCTGCTGTTGCTGGTTGGCACGGTGGCGGCGATCTGGTTGTTGCGTCGGCGTGCGCCAGTGCTGGCATTTGGACTGGCCTGGTTTCTGGTGTCGCATATGCTTGAGTCCACGATCATTCCGCTTGAGCTGGTCTTTGAACATCGCAACTATCTGGCCGTGGCCGGCATTTTGTTGCCGGTGATTTATCTGGTGGTGTCATACAAGGAACAGAAGCTTGCACTGGCATTGCTGGGGCTGTTTGCGCTGGTGTTTCTGCTGCAAACCTTCTCGCGGGTGCAAGAGTGGAGCAACGAGGAACTGATGGATGCACAGGCAGTGGCAGACCATCCGGATTCTTCGCGGGCGCGCACTACCATGGCCAATGTGTTGGCGACGCAGGGCAAGTTCGATGAGTCCAAGCAACAACTGGAAGCGGCGGCGCTAATTGATCCGCAAGATGCCGGGCCGCTTTTGCATCAGCTGACCATTCTGTGCGCGCAGGGGGTCAGCTCGCCTGAGTTGGTCACGCGTACCGCGCAAGTGCTGGCTGCCTATCCGGCCAGTGTTTATGCGTTGAACTCGCTGGAACATCTGTATTCGCTGATCAACAGCAGAAAATGCACGAATGTGTCGCCGGAAGACATGGTGCAGTTGCTGGAAGCGGCGCAATCACAAACCGGCAACAGCATTAATCCGTTGATCAAAGGTTATCTGCTCCGTTTCAACGGCTATCAGGCGTTGATCAATGGTGCTTATGCTCAAGGCGTGGTGTTCATGCGTCAGGCCTATGACTCCAATCACGATATCCTGATTCTGGTAGAACTGGTGGAAGCCCAGATCAACTACGGCGAGTTCACTGATGCCGAAGAAATGCTCAATCTGTTGCGTGATATCAACAGCAAGCATCTGGGGATAGATTCATACCAGGTAGACCGGCTGGGAAAACTTTTGCAGGACGCTAAGGACAAGAAAGTGCGTGATGCCGCCAGTGGTGCTGCTCCAGCCAAAGCTGTCGATACCATTACACCGCAATAACCATCAATAAGGTGCTTGCGGCGTTCGAAGCAACTGCACGCGAACCGCGCCAATATTGCCGAAGTGCCACGATTGTCAGTTCATAAAAAAGGCCAGGGGTTAGCTGGCCTTTTTTGTTGGCTGTTTGAATCAGCCGGATATTACGCTCGAGCTTAGAACAAGCCTTCGATCTGACCGTTGTCGTTGACAAAGATCTTTTCGGCCGACGGAATTTTCGGCAGGCCTGGCATGATCATGATCTCGCCACACACGGCCACGATGAACTCGGCACCCGCCGACAAACGCAGTTCGCGGATATGAACAGTGTGGTTTACCGGAGCACCCATCTTGGTAGCATCGGTGGTGAAGCTGCTCTGGGTTTTCGCCATGCAGATCGGGAAGTTTGGATACAGTTTCTGGTAGTCCTCGAACTGTTTCTTCACGGCGGCATCGCAAGTGACGTCAGAGGCGCGATAGATTTCTTTCGCGATCGTGTTCACTTTTTCCCACAGTGTGGCGTTGTCTTCGTACAGATACTTGAAAGTGCCAGGGCGGTTTTCGCAGATATCGACGATTTCACGTGCCAGTTCTTCGATACCGGCACCGCCGTCAGCCCAGTGGCTGCACAGGATTACTTTAGCGCCGATGTTGCCACACAGTTCTTTCAGCAGGTCGTGTTCAGCAGCGGAGTCGTGGATGAACTTGTTGATGGCCACAACCGCAGGCACGCCAAATTTGGCAAGGTTCTGCAGATGACGCTCAAGGTTCGCAAAGCCTTTTCTCAGTGCGTCGAGGTTTTCACCTTTGAGCTGGTCTTTGGCAACACCGCCGTGCATTTTCAGCGCGCGGATGGTGGCAACGATGGCGATGGCCGAAGGATGCAGACCGGTTTTGCGGCACTTGATGTCCATGAATTTTTCAGCGCCGAGGTCGGCACCGAAGCCGGCTTCAGTTACCACGTAGTCGGCCAGTTTCAGCGCAGTGGTGGTAGCCATTACTGAGTTACAGCCGTGGGCGATGTTGGCGAACGGACCACCGTGGATGAAGGCAGGGGTGCCTTCCAGCGTCTGTACCAGATTTGGCATCAGCGCGTCTTTCAGCAATGCGGTCATGGCGCCGTCGGCTTTGATTTCTTTGGCAGTGATCGGGGTTTTTTCGCGGGTCTGGCCGATGACGATGTTGGCCAGGCGACGCTGCAGGTCTTTGATGTCAGTGGCCAGACAGAAGATGGCCATTACTTCAGAGGCAACCGTGATGTCGAAACCGGTCTGACGCGGGAAGCCGTTGCCGGCGCCGCCCAATGCCACCACCATGTCGCGCAGGGCGCGATCGTTCATGTCGACCACACGGCGCCAGCTGATGCGGCGGCCGTCCAGATTCAGGTCATTGTTCCAGTAGATATGGTTGTCGATCATTGCGCTCAGCAGGTTGTGGGCTGAACCGATGGCGTGGAAGTCGCCGGTGAAATGCAGGTTGATGTCTTCCATCGGGATAACCTGGGCGTAACCGCCGCCAGCTGCTCCACCTTTCACGCCGAAGCAGGGGCCAAGGCTGGGTTCGCGCAAACAGATCGCAGTTTTCTTGCCGATGCGGGTAAGACCGTCACCCAGACCTACGGTGGTGGTGGTTTTGCCTTCACCAGCAGGAGTCGGGGAAATTGCAGTAACGAGGATCAGTTTGCCGTTCTTGTTGTTCTGCTGGGCTTGAATGAAAGAGTAATCAACTTTGGCCTTGGTGTGGCCGTAGGGGTGGAGCGCACTGAGTGGGATTCCGAGCTTGGCGCCGATTTCAGCAATGGGCTGAGCCGTGGCGGCCTGGGCAATTTCAATATCTGACAGATGCGTCATGGCAAATTCCTCATTAATTCTTAAATGGAGGCCAACTGCAGGGGGCTGACTGAGGACGGAGGTCCGGAGGGGTTCCTGTAAAAGGCGGCGCAGTCTAGCACCATTTAACGAGCGAGGAAAACCAATCGGTTCGGCTATAATCCCGCCAGATTCACGCATATTTCCGGAGTTTCCATGCCGATATTTCCTTGCTTTCCAACAGTGAATCGGCATCCACGCAGCGGTCGCCAATGGCCACTGCTGTTGGTGTTATTGGGCTTGCTGACAGGCGTAGCGCCGGCCCAGGCCCAGCTGACTTATGACACTGAATATCCGCTGATGGGCTACGGCAAGAATCCGCCGACCGATCCCTACAGCCGCATGATGAAAGCACTGGCCGCCAAGGGTGAAAAACTCCCGTTTGTCGCCGACGGCCATGGTTATCTGGATGGCGTGCTGCAGGCGCTTGGCATTGACCCTTCCTCGCAAATGCTGGTGTTTTCCAAAAGCAGTCTGAAACAACGCTTCATCTCGCCGCAAACACCGCGCTCGCTGTTCTTCACTGATGATGTGTATGTGGCCAATGTACCCGGTAGCCGCTCGCTGGAAGTGGCAGCGATGGACCCGATGCAAGGGCCGGTATTCTTCGATGTCAGCCAGGACCCGAAAGCAGTGGCACCCTTCCAGCAGGAAACCACGCGCTGCCTGCGCTGCCACGATACCTATTCAATGACCGGCGAAGGCGTGCCGCGCTTCATGCTGAGCTCGGTGATTACCGCTGCCGACGGCAACATCGTGTCGCATGAACTGAGTGAAATCACTGAACAGGCCACACCAATCGAAGAGCGTTGGGCAGGCTGGTATGTCACCGGACTGAGTGGCAAGCAGACTCATCGCGGCAATTTCATCGTCAAGGACGTGGCGGCGTTGTCGAAGCGGCCGTGGGTGGGTGAGATCAATCAAAGCAGTCTCGACAAGTTTGTCGATCTTGCCGCCTATCCGCGCAAGACCAGCGACATCGTGGCCTTGCTGGTGCTGCAGCATCAGGTAGAAGTGCAGAACCGCTTGGTGCGCCTCAATTATGAAAGTCGCAAGTTGTTGGCCGCCAACAGCAAAGTGCCGGACGTGGAGTTGCAAGCCTTGATCAAACCGTTGCTGGAAGTGATGCTTATGAGTGATGAACCGCCACTGGCAGATACCGTGCAAGGCACTTCCGGCTATCAGCAGTGGTTCGAACAGCGCGGGCCATTCACCAAAGATGGCAAGTCATTGCGCCAGTTTGATCTCAAGACCCGCACTTTCCGCTATCGGCTCAGCTACCTGATTTATTCCGATGCAGTAGCGGCGCTGGCTGATCGGGTCAAACAGCTGCTGTTCAACGACATCACCGCAGTGCTCTCTGGTGATGCAACGCTGCTCGACGGCAAAGGCCTGCCCGCTGACGAACGGCAGGCGATTCGTGACATTCTGCAAGCCACCAAGCCGGAAGTGCTGGCCAGGCCATGAGCAAAAGTGAAGCCGGGATTAACGGAAAGATAATCAACTAACTTGCGGTCATGGACACAGGTTTGCATCCGGTACAGGATGGAACAGCCCAAAGTCGTAAGTACAGTCTTGTTGGAGTGGATCAATGACAGTCTTTAAATCCCTGGGTTTGTTGCTACTGGGTCTTTGCTTGCAAATGAGCGCCCA
>CANCGR010000212.1 GCA_947377625.1 Gammaproteobacteria bacterium
TGGTTTTTCCTTCCAATCGAGTAGCGCGGGCAATCTTCCGGAATTGTCATACAAGGTCCAAGCGTCAACCAGTGGCGCATAAAAGGATTTGAAATTTTCCAACCCTGCCGCGAATCGCCTTGCAATTACATCCTTGGGAATATTGTGTCCTCCTTGTCGCACTCTCTCTTCGACACGAGCCAGGGCCTCCTCAACACTGGCTAACTGCAGAAAGATAAGTTTCACACTGTAGCCTTCTACCTGCCATTTCTTGATCTTGTTTAAGTAAGCCTTACCCGACAGCGTGGTTTCAAATGCAAAACTTCGACGGGCCTGAAAATGCGCATCCAGCTCTTGCAACAACTGACGACCAGCGGCAATCGCGGCAGACTCCGGCGCTTGTGGCGCAAGCCGGGCGGCTATCTGATCTGCATTCACAAATAACGGGCAGGCCGCCTCATTCGGAAGAAACTGCTCGGCGAATGTGGTTTTTCCTGCCCCATTCGGTCCCGCAATGATGATGACGCGCAAATCGTTTTCCACGCGCGCTATACCATCTCGTTAGAAGGTTTACTTTCCATGACTAACTCGCAATATTTTTCCGTCGCTCTTCGATATTTCAGTAAGCGTCAGCATGATTTGACCCGATTGTAACGAGTTGCGCAGGTGATCGAACGTGATTACCCATGTGGCGTACCTGCGAAACACTTAATACCTTCCGGGAGAGTTGACCATGAAGGAACATTGGCCGTATGAATTGCCATTTTAGGCTGGTACTTCTCCGGGTTTTCCAAGCGAACTACCGGAACTCCGTAAAACTCCACCGCATGGGGCCTGGCATATAAAACCAAACCACAGTTGCTGCAGAAATAATTGGTTACTTTGTTTCCGGATTTTCCCAGCCTTGAGTATGTTGACGGGCTGCCTTTAAGCTGCTTGAAATTAGTTACCGGAATTGCATTTAACAATATCTTGTCGGAGCCACTAATTTTCTGACACTCTAAACAGCAGCAAAAGTAAGTATTTATTGGTTCGCCAGTAAAACCAAATTCGATATCGCCACAGGCGCATTTTCCAACTTTCATATCATCCATAACTAATCCCTGTGTTTAGTAGTTCTCTGACTCGGGGAATCACATAGCGCCCCTGATCTGGCGCGAAAGTATGTTGGCGTGGCTCTTGCGTTCTTTGCAAGAGGCATGACGACATACTTTTTTCGCTCAGGATAGGTTTGTTGTGCCACCTTCCGACTTCTTGTTTTCGAAAAAGCTGAAGTCAAAATAGTGACGCTTGTCTCTGACTAAGCATGCTCCGACAACCCCCTTTTCGCACTCTCGTATGGGTATTGCTTTGCGTTGACTTAATTCAGCCAGCGAGCCTAGGTAGACTGAGTAGGTCTTTGCATCGAATTGAATTGCCATCCAGTACGCCACTGCATCGTATTCCGCTTCTGCAGACTCTGCATTTCTATATGCGCTTCTGCCCAGGTTGTAATAAGCATTCAGCGTCCGATTCTTTTGAAACTTATTCCTTGCCTTTATGCTGATGATGTACCTTTTGCCGTCCTTCTCTGCATAAAGATCTGCGTAAGGATAGTTAATCTTCTTGTCGTTGAGATTGACCACCTTTTCGAATGAACAGTCCACCAGCGCCTTGACCCCAAAGAGCTCTCCAAGCTCACCAAGAGATTTTTTGCGCAATGCCTCCTTTTTGCCGCTATCGTTTGTCATTAGCTTCCGCTGTCACTATGAGTTCTTCATTCGACGTCCCCGTCGCTTTTTCGCAGCTCGATATATGTTTCACTCAAATTTTGGCCAACGGTTGTAGCCTATCTCTGGATTGTTTGATTGGAATTGGCGGATAAAGTCGACTTCCTTTTCAGCAAGCTCAGAGTCACTACAATCTTCTGCTTCCCACAATATTTCCTTTCTTACTGAATAGTCTTTTTGGAGCTCCTTGGGGAGCTTACGAAAATCCTCGTTTACTACTTCTATATCTGGGCTCCAGAAATATCTGAAACTTTCATACGCCACCTTACCGATATAGATTTTTTGGGTAGCAAGATACGTGATTTTATATATTTGCTTCATCGGCGTTTCTTGCTCGGACGGGCACATAACATTTTATTAGTGCGCATGCGCACTATCTCTTTAATTCAACTTCAAAATTGCCGCATTTGATTCTCATCACTCGACAACAACTGCATCAACCCCGGATTGATAAACAGTTTCTCACGCCCAAACTCCTGCTCGCGCAACACACCAATCTTCACCAGCTCTTTCAAATAACGCGACGCCGACTGTCGCTTGGCAATGCCCTTGTTCAGCAGATCACCGATCCTGCAATACGGCTGTTCGAAGATAACATCCACCAGTTCACGGCTGTAAATCTTGGGCAACTGCTCACGTACATGCTGCAACGTAGCTGCTTCGAGTTTACGGATGGCAGCAATCTTGGCGGTCGTCCACTTGGCTGTCTCCTCCACACCTTTGAGCATGTACACAATCCATTCTTCCCAGGCATCTTCACGCGTCACCTTTAACAACAGGCGATAGTAGTCAGCCTTGTTGGCGATGATGTAACGGCTGAGGTAGAGGATGGGCAGATTGAGCAATTCTTCCTGGATCAGAAACAGGATGTTCAGCACGCGACCGGTACGACCATTGCCATCAGTGAAGGGGTGGATAGCCTCAAACTGGTAATGCCCCACTGCCATGCGCACCAACGGATCGAGGTCGCGCTCGTTATGGAGAAAGCGCTCCCAATTGCCCAACAAATCACGCAGCAGGGTTTCACCTGCAGGAGGCGTGTAAATAACGGCGCCATTTTGATCATTGGCCAATGCCGTGCCCGGCACCCGCCGGATATCCATCTCCACATTCTTGATCGTGCGGCAGACTTCAACAGCTGTGGTGGTGCTCAAAGGACGCTTGGACAGGGACTGGTAGCCTTCGTACAAGGCCGTGCGATAACGCAGAGCTTCTTTGGTGGCGGGGTCGGCCAGCAGGTCGGCTTGGGCGAACTGGAACAGCCGATCCGTGGTGGTGACGATGTTTTCAATCTCGGAACTGCCTTGCGCCTCAAGCAGCGGAATGGTGTTGATCAGCATATGCTGATTGGGGATTAGTTCAGCCGCCTGCTTCAATTCCGCCAGCGCAGCTCGCGCCGTAATACATTGTTTCAAAACAACTTTTGTCTCCAGCTCGACCGCTGGCGGCAGCTGTGGCAACTGGTTCCAGGCTTGTGAGGGTTGCCACCTTGCTGGTGCAGGTTGCTTGGGTTCTGGCGGGCTCATGCTTACAAAATCCATTTTTATCGACACATTTCCACGATATGTCGATGGCATCGACATGTCAACTTTATATGTCGATAAAAGTCATTTTTATAAACATATGTAGGCATGGATTTTCATTAATGGGGGTAATTTCTTTGAAATTACCCCCATTCACCAAGCTCATTACCCCCTTTCCCTACCAAATCTTCACCCTGTCTTCCGGCTTCAGATACAGCTTGTTGCCCGGCTCAATTTTAAAGGCCTGATACCAAGGCTCAAAATTGCGCACCACGCCGTTGGCGCGGGCTTCGCTGTGGGAATGTGGGTCGGAGGTGAGGCGCACTTCGAGGTTTTCATTGCGATAGAGACGACGCCACACTTGCGCCCAGCCGATGAAGAAGCGCTGGTCGCCGGTGAAGCCGTCAATCACCACATCTTCCTTGCCTTTGAGCGACATCTTGTAAGCGCGATAGGCCACCGCCAATCCGCTTAGGTCTCCGATGTTTTCACCGAGTGTGAATTCACCATTGAGGAATTTGCCAGGCAGTACTTCAAACTGGCTGTACTGCGCCACCAGTTTGTTGGCGCGCTCGGAAAAGGCTTTGGCGTCTTCCTCAGTCCACCATTCGCGCAGGTTGCCGTCGCCGTCGTACTTGCGGCCTTGATCATCAAAGCCATGGCTGAATTCATGGCCAATCACCGCGCCAATAGCGCCATAGTTGACGGCATCATTGGCCGCCACATTGAAGAAAGGCGGTTGCAGGATCGCGGCCGGGAACACCACTTCATTCATCGGCGGGTTGTAATAGGCATTCACGGTGTAGGGCGTCATCAACCACTCATCGCGATTGATCGGCTTGCCGAGCTTGTCGATGGAGCGCTGATGTTCAACGCGGCGCGAGCGCATGACGTTGCCGACCAGATCAGCAGGGTCCACGGTGAGTGCCGAATAGTCTTTCCAGGTTTTGGGATAACCAATCTTGGTGTTGAACTTGGCGAGCTTTTCCTGCGCTGCCTTGCGGGTGGCCGGGGTCATCCATTCCAGCTCTTCGATGCCGGCTTTAAAGGAGCCACGCAGGTTTTCCACCAACTGGTCCATGCGCTGCTTGGAGGTTTCCTTGAAATAGTTTTCGACATAGAGCTTGCCCACTACTTCGCCGAGCGATTCATCGATGGCATCCACACCGCGCTTCCAGCGTGGTTTCAGCGCTTGCTGGCCATTGAGCACACGGCCGGTGAAATCGAATTGCGCCTGCACGAAAGCATCGCTCAAGTCAGGGGCATAGGCATCCACGGTTTTGAAGGTGAAATAATCCTGCCACTGCTGCAGCGGCACTTCGCTCCATATCTTGCCGAGCACTTGAATGAAGCTGGGCTGTTGCACCACCAAGCTGGTTTCAGTCACGCCCAAGCCTTGCAACAGTTTCTGCCAATCAATGCTACCGGCCAGGCCTCGCAAATCATCGAGCGTCTTCTTGTTGTAGGTCAGTTCGGCCTGGCGGTTCTTGACCTTGTCCCAATGCGCTTGCGCGAGGCGTGACTCAATATTGAGCACCGATTCTGACGCGGCCAGCGCGCGGCTATAACCGGCCAGCGACAGCACTTTGCTGATATAGGTGGCATAGGCAGTGCGCGCGTCCTTGTGGGTTTTGTTGTCAGTGCTCAGATACCAGTCACGATCCGGCAGGCCCAGGCCGGACTGGCTCAGATAAGTAATGTAGTGATCAGACTGCTTGAGATCGTTGTCGATGAAGATGCCGGCCGGGATCTGCACCCCAATGCGATTGAGATCAGCACTTAGCACCAGCAAGTCTTCACGACTTTTGGTGGCAGCGATCTGCTGCAGCGTGGACTGGATCGGTTTGGCACCCAGCTCTTCCAGTTTGCTTTCATCCATAAAGCTCTTGAAGAAGTCACCCACCTTCTGGGTATCGCTGCCGGCTGCAGCGGTTTGTGCACCGGCCTGCTCGATCAGCGTGCGCAGGTTGGCTTCGGCTTCGTCAGCCAGCACGCTAAAGGCCCCGTAGTTGGATTTTTCGGCGGGAATTGGCGTGTTACGCAGCCAAGTGCCATTGATGTAGCGATAGAAATCATCGCCCGGCGTAATGGCAGTATCGAAATTGACCTGCTCTACGCCGGAACCCAAAGCCTGTACAGGTACTGCAGCGGTTGGCACTGCAGAGCTGTCAGCAGTTTTTTCGGTGGAAGGACTGCAGGCGCTCAAGGCCAGCACAATAGCGGTGGTAAGCAAACATTGACGAAACATGGCTAGCCTCGAAACAAAAAGTTATTCAATCGCATCCAGCACTTCTATATGCGGTGGGCCCGCCATGAAGGCACCGAATGTGGCGGGAATGGCTTGGTAATG
>CANCGR010000213.1 GCA_947377625.1 Gammaproteobacteria bacterium
AGCGCCGCGATGTGGGGCGAGATCGGCATTGAACGCGGTCGCGTCAAGCAAGCCAATTTCCACGACTACCGCGTGCTGCGCCTCAAAGAAATGCCGAAGATAGACGTGGTGCTGGCAGCCACCGGCGGCTTCTGGGGCGGCGTTGGCGAACCCGGTCAGGCACCGGTAATTCCGGCCTTGTGCAACGCACTGTTTGCCGCCACCGGCAAAAGGTTGCGTTCACTGCCGCTGAAGCAGCATGGTTTTACGTTGGCTTGAAGTCACTATAAAAAAATGAGGGGAGAACACTGATGCACAACCCTGGATTGCGTGCCGCCTTGTTCTCCATGCTCATCGCTGCCGCTCCTGTTATTGCCATTGCGCAATCGCTGCCGGCCGATATTGATCCCCAGTCGCTCTCCCGCCTGCCGCCCGTCAAGCGCAGTGACATGAAAGCAGAAGATCAAGCAATCTACGACAAAGTGGCTGGCCTCAATCGCACCACGCCAATGATCGGGCCGGGTGGCGTTTCGTTGCACATGCCGAAAGTGGCGCAGGCGATGGACATCCTCAACCAGTATCTGCGTTACGACAGCATCATCGGCCGTCGCTACATCGAAGTGGCCATCCTGGTGGCTGCGCGCGAGTTCGATCAGCAGTATGAATGGACCTTCCATGAAAAAGCCGCGCTAAGCGAAGGCGCACCTATGTAGACTGTGGATGCGATCAGGAACAACGGATCGCTGGCGGCGCTTGATGCGAAGGATGCGGTGATTATTCGTTATGGTCGGGAAATTTTGCGGGAGCATCATCTTTCTTCAGAGACGTGGGTGGAGGCTGAAGCAAAGTTCACTCGGCAGGGGGCGCTTGAGATTGCGGCAATTATGGGAGATTACTTGCTGGCTGCAGTGTTGTTGCATGCAGTGGATCAGCGGTTGCCGGGGGATATGAAGCCGTTGATGCCGGAGCGTTCGTCGCCTGCTCAATGAAAATTGTTACATGGAACTGTAATGGTGCATTCCGCAAGAAGTACCACCTGCTTGATAAATTTGAGTGGGACCTGTTGATTATCCAGGAATGTGAAAATCCAGAAGAATCTGCGCCGGCTTACCGGGATTGGGCAAAGTGTTATTTGTGGAAGGGCGAAAACAAACACAAAGGCCTTGGGGTGTTTGCCAAAGCGGGTATCTCGCTTGAGCCTCTTGAATGGGATGATGGAGGCTTTCAATCATTTTTACCTTGTCATGTTGCCGGCAGCTTTGACTTGATGGCTGTTTGGACCAAGCAGGCGAACTCTCCAAATTTTGGATACATCGGGCAGCTATGGAGATATCTAGGTCTTCACAAAGATAAGATGGCAGGCCGAAAAATACTGCTGGCCGGGGATCTGAACAGCAATACCCGATGGGATGAATGGGACCGATGGTGGAACCATAGCGATGTTGTAAAAATTTTGAAGGATTTGGATATTTACAGCATCTACCATGAATATCACGGTGAAGAGCAAGGAAAAGAATCTTGTCCTACGCTTTACCACCGGAGAAATTCAGAGAAACCCTATCATGTGGATTATGTCTTTGCTTCGAGTCAACTAATCGATCCTAAAGTCAGCAATATTAAAATCGGTGAAAAGGATGACTGGCTTGCACACAGCGATCATATGCCAATTATTTTTCAAATCTGATGAGCTAAACCGGGAAGCACAATGCAGACAGCTACACTAAAAACCTTTCTTGCGTTTGGCGATCCTAAGCAAGATGCAAAGAGGATGGTGAAGGAGCTGGAGAAATCTATTCCTTCTCGTGAAATTGGTTAGCTTGAAAAAAAATTAAGGCACAGGCTTTGCCGCTTTTTCTGGCCAACCATCTTCCAAAGTAAAAGACTGCCCAATGCGCTTGAAATGCGAAAATTCCTGTGCTTGCAGCTTCCGGCGGATTTCTTCGAAAGAAAGCACCATGCTCTTGGTATAGAGATGTTCGCCGCATTGAAGGCAAACTTCGGCAGCAACTTGCAACGATGCGGTGTTGCCACCGCCACTCAGGATTTTTTCTACCTGTCTGGTTGTCATGGCGCCGCCGCACACAGGGCACTTTTCGAAAGGATTCATTGCTTCACCCTCATTTCCCAATCAATCCAGCGGCTGGGATCACGCTTGTAAATAGTAATCAGAGCAGCCCAACGGGTTTCGGGATTATACGTTGCGGCTCCATGAAGCAGATAAACTGGCAACTTCCCGAATCCGTTCTAAACTGAGGTGAATTTGAAATGGATTTCAAATATGCCCACTATCTCAATGTTCTACGGCATCCTGATCAGAATGTTTTTCCGGGATACCGATCGTCACAAACTGCCGCATTTCCATGCTGAGTATCAAGCCAGCCGGGCGGTTTACTCAATACGTGATGGAAGGGTGCTGGCTGGATCATTGCCACCCAACAAGCATAAACTTGTTGTTGCCTGGATTGAGATTCATCAGGACGAACTACTGGCCGACTGCGAGCTGGCAGTGAACGACCTACCCACATTCCGTATCAAGGGGCTTGATCAATGAACATCACTGATTTGAAAGCTGGCAACGACTGGCAGCTCATCGTCACTGCCGATGATGGTCGCGTGGGGAGTTTCGATGTTGGCCCTTTCTTGAATGGCCCGGTGTTCCAGCCGCTGCGCAGCCGCGAAGAGTTCCTGAAAGTCTCCAACGGCGGCTACTTCATTGAGTGGGCCTGTGGAGCAGATTTATCTGCCGATACCATCGAAGCCCGCTGGCAAGTATTCAGCCCTTCTGCTTTGGTGTGACCCGTATTTTACGGATAACCCAAATGCGAAAAATCATGCATCTCGCCCGATGCTGTAGTAACAGACAGAAAAATCCCGCCCTCATCCTTGTCACGTCGCGGCGCATAAGAAATCGTGATGGTGTCACCAATCTTCACCATCGACGGCGTCAAACCGTAATGTCGCAGTGTTGCCAAACTATGCCCTTCGAAACTCACCTGTTTGGTGCCGGTAGCATCGTCAATCATCAGCGTCAGTGACGAATGCGGATTCTTGAAGCTGGCCTGTTTCACCATGCCGGTGGCATGCAGGCTCTTGCTCATGTCATATGGCGTATTTGAATGATGGGCAAAGGCCGCATTGGTTGCAGCCAATAGCAAACACACAAGCACTGTCTTGAAAATTTTCATGGCGCTTTCCCTTTCTCATCTTTTTTGTTGGCGATCACCGGGTCGCCGCTGCGATAACGCTCCAGCAGCGTGCTTTCACGTTCGGTCCATTGGTCTTCCATGCAAGCATATTCCACCAGATGGCGGTCTTTGCCGAGTGGCTTCCATTCGCGGTGGCGCTTTACGGGTTGGCTGTAGAACGCGCGGTCGCTTAGCGTCCAGTCATTAACCAATATCTTCGAGCCGTCTTTTTGCGTCAGCAGTTGGTAGCGTTCGTCTATTTGCGCATCTTCGCTGTGCGGGAAATGGCCACTGAGCTGTTCTTTGAGTCGCGACGTGTGCACCACCAGTGTGCTGCCTTCCCAGTGGCCGCTGGAAAAGCCGATCAGCGAAGGCCATTCATCGGCAGCCTTGTAGGCGTGCGGCTCCATGAAAATGCGCCGCACTTCCGAGTAGGCTTCAAAAATCATCGTCACCTGCTCCGCGCGTTGAATGATTTCCATCGGGTAGCCGCCCGAGAACAGCATGGCTTCCGGCATGCCGAACTGCACACACATGCTGCCGGGGTTTTCCAGCGACAGTTTGGCCATCGCGCGGTATTCCTCAATGCGCGGCTTCATTTCGGGGGAATAGGGCAGGTTGGCGGCAGCTTCGTTCAGCGGCTGCACCGGGTTGTCGCCGGCTTTCATGTTCCAGGTCCACACGCCGCTGAAATCGGTGGTGCCCATTGCAGTGACAGGTTGACCAAAGGCAGTGGCTGCACTCAGGCAGGCAGTGATAAATAGCAAGCAGCTGCGGCATGACTTGTGCTGAGCCCGGTTCCTTGTTGGCAAGGTCATGGAGATTTCCTGATTATTTTTGAGGTATGGAGAGCATAAAGTGTTACGCCTGCGTCAAGCCACCATCCACCAACAGGGTTTCACCGGTGACATAGCTGGCGCCATCACTGGCCAGCCACAACATGGCATTGGCGATTTCAGATGGCTGCGCAATGCGCTTTAACGGCACGCTGTCGGCAATCACTTGCAGCGGCACCTTGCCGTCGATCATGCGCGACAACAGCCCGGTATCCACCGGCCCCGGCGCGACTGCATTTACGCGAATGCCTTGGCCAGCCAGCTCCAGCGCGGCGGCTTTGGTCAGGCCAATAATGCCGTGTTTGGTGGCTGAATAAACGCCCACCATTGCGATGGCTTGCACGCCGGCAGTAGAGGAAGTGTTGATAATCACCGCGCCTTTTTGCAGATGCGGAATCTGGTATTTCATGCACAGCCACAGGCCGCGCAGATTCACGCTGATCAGGTGGTCAAACTGCGCGCTGGTCAACGTGTGCAGCAGGCCAAAGGTACCTTCGGTGCCGGCGTTGTTGATGCAAATGTCGAGACCTCCCATGCGAGCAACCGCTGTAGCAATAAGGCTTTCCACTTGTTGTTCGTCGCGCACATCCACTTCCACAAACTGCACCAGGCCTTTGGCGTTTTGTTGCAGGCTTTGCAGCAGTGCATCGGTGTCGGCTTGTTTGAGCCCGGCAAACACCACATCAGCACCAGCGGCGACGAATGCTTCCACGGCTGCGCTGCCAATGCCGCTGGTGGCGCCGACCAGCAATACTTTACTGCCTTGGAAGTTGAACTGGGTTTGGCTCATGGTGCCCTCGATGCTTGCTGGCAAGTGGTTGGATGTTGGCGGCAAGGCTATCATGCGTGCATTATCCGGGTGTACCTCAAGGAGCCTATCCATGCGCACAATCAAGCTTGTCTCTGCCGGTGTCCTCTGCGCTGTGACGTTGGTGATCAGTATGTCGGCCGCGACTATCGCGCTGGCTGCTCCGCCGGCAGCACTGGCCAAGGGTGCCAAATATGTTTCGCTCGGCAGCTCCTTTGCGGCCGGCCCCGGCATTCCAGCACAACAGCCGAGCTGTGGCCGCTCAGACCATAACTATCCTCACCTTGTCGCGGCTGCACTGGCGCTCAAGCTTGTTGATGTGAGTTGCAGCGGCGCCACCACCGCTAACATTCTCGATACGCCGCAAGGCGATGCAGCGCCGCAGCTTGCCGCACTTACCAGCGACACCATGCTCGTCACTGTTACGATCGGCGGCAACGATATCAGCTATAGCGCATCAACGGGCAAGTGCGGCGGGGCACAAGTGGAAGAGCACTGCGCGGCCAAACTTGATCAAGCCAGGATAGCCGAGGCGGTCAGCCAACTGCCGGCCAAGCTTGCTGATGTGCTCGCTGCCATCCGCGCCAAGGCGCCGCAAGCGATCATCGTGCTGGTTCCCTATCCGCGCGTAGTGCCGCTGGCAGATCAGCGCTGCACTGAGCTCGGGCTAACCACTGACGATGCCAACTATTTGGCTACGCTCGGCGAGCAGCTGGAGCGGGCGCTGGTGAATGCTGCCACCACAGCGCATGTGCTAGTCGCCGATCCCTACGTGGGAAGCGCAGGACACGGCCCCTGCGCTGATGCTGCCAA
>CANCGR010000214.1 GCA_947377625.1 Gammaproteobacteria bacterium
CGCAAGGTGCTTTCGGCATTGCGTGGGGGAGTATCGCGACCGTCGAGCATCGCATGCAGGTAAATCTGCTTGCAGCCCTTGCGTGCCGCCAGTTCCAGCATGGCCATGATCTGGTCTTCGTGGCTGTGGATGCCGCCGTCTGACAACAAACCCATCACATGCAAGGCGCTGCCATGCTGCAGGCATAGATCAACAGCGCGGTTAAGCGCGGCATTGGTATAAAAGTCACCATCTGCAATGGACTTGTTGATGCGGGTCAGGCTTTGGTAAACCACCCTGCCGGCACCCAGATTCATATGGCCGACTTCAGAGTTGCCCATTTGCCCGTCCGGCAATCCGACTTTCATGCCGGAGGTATGGATGAGGGTATGGGGGAAGCGGGACAACAGGCTGTGCCAGACCGGCGCATGTGCCAGCGCAATCGCATTGTTGTCGGTGGCGTCGCGATGGCCCCAGCCATCAAGAATAAGGAGGAGAGTGGGTGCAGGTTTCATCGAATCAGGTATCCCTCAAAGCAGGCCTGAATTCTAAGGTTAGCGCCTCGCTATGGGAACCACGATCGGCTGCCTTGGGCTGCCTGACTTCCTCAGGCTAGCTGTGTATACTGCCGCGCTCCCGCGCAGGCGCCACCCAATCAATCGGCTTTGGTGTGTAATCAAGGCGGCATTCATAGTGAAGCAAGTAACTGCATGACACGTTTTTTTGAATTCTTGGCCAATCATTGGATGCTATCAGGGTTGTGGCTTGCCTCCGCTGCTGCTTTGTTTGCCTATCTCAACTCCAAAACCGGCGGTAGCCTCAGCCCGAACCAGACGGTAACGCTCGTCAACAAGGAAGATGGGGTGGTGCTTGATGTGCGCGAGCGTAAGGAATTTGAAAAAGGTCATATCGTCGATGCGGTCAACATTCCGATGGCGAAATTGGCTGAGCGAATCGTCGAGCTTGAAAAACTAAAAGACAAACCCATTATTGTGGTGTGCCAGCACGGGCAAACTGCAGGGGAAGCAGTGAAGCTGCTGCTTGCCAACGGCTTTGCCAAAGCCAACAAAATGGGCGGTGGCTTGGCTGAATGGCAGGCGCAAAACTTGCCGGTTGTGAAATAAGCGGGGAAATAAGCAGGGAAGTGAGCGCAGGCGGATCAGCCGGCTAAAATCGCAACATTTGGGCAAAAGCACGACCGGAATTTACATCAACAACAAACCTACTTTGCAGGTGACCCATGGCAGAAAACACAACTGTGGCTGAACAGCCAGCCTCAAATGAACCCCGTTTTGGCGTTCAGCGTCTTTATATCAAAGACACTTCTTTTGAATCGCCGGATGCGCCTGAGTGTTTCCGCCGTCCCTACAACCCCACCATCAATTTCAACATCAATACCCGCAGCCGCAAAATTGATGGCGATCTTTACGAAGTGGTGTTGCGCCTGACTGCTGATGTGAAGCAGGAAGACAAAACCGTATTTCTGGTCGAAGTTCAGCAAGCGGGTATTTTTGAAATTTCCGGCATTGAAGGCGAGCAGCTGGATCAAGTGTTGACCATCACTTGCCCAAGTGTGCTGTTCCCCTATGGCAGAGAAGCGGTTGATGCGCTCGTGGTCAAAGGCAGTTTCCCTGCTCTGATGCTGGCCCCAATCAATTTCGAAGCGGTGTATGCGCAGGCCAAGGCGCAGCAAGCTGCCGAAGGGCAACCACTTCAGTAGTTTCTATCGGGATGGCAGCTCGAATATGCAAATCAAGGCGGTGGGCTTAACTCACCGCCTTTTTTATTGCCCGACGTTTGCAGGGGGTTGCATGGCGCCGGGATAGCCCAATTGTCGCCAGGCTTCATAAGCTGCAACTGCCACCGCGTTGGATAAGTTCAGGCTGCGGCTGACCGCCACCATCGGTAATCGTATAACGGCATGGATCGCCTTGGACGCCAGCAAAGTTTCGGGAATTCCCGCAGATTCGGCACCAAAGACCAAAAAATCATCTTCCTCAAACTGAAAGTCTGAATGGCTGAGTTTGCCTTTAGTGCTGAAGGCTACGACCCGTTTGGGTTGGCAGTTCGCCAGAAACTGATCCCAGCTGGCATGAGTGGTGAGTGTGCTGAATTCGTGATAATCGAGCCCGGCGCGTTTGAGGCGTTTTTCATCCAACGCAAAGCCCAAGGGCTCGATCAGATGCAACGCGCTACCGATATTGCTGCTTAATCTGATGATGTTGCCGGTATTGGGAGGTATTTCGGGCTGGTGGAGCACGATGCTGATCATGGTTTTGGTTGGGCAGCTGCAGGAGTATGGCCTCATTATCGATGGCCACACGCCGTTTATCCACAAAACGGGAACCGAACGGTGAAGTTACTCCGCCCCTTCTTCTTCTTCGTCAGTCGCACTGCTCTGCATGCCCAGTTCCTTCAGTTTACGGGTCAGGGTATTGCGACCCCAACCTAACAGTTCTGAGGCATCGCGTTTGCGACCGCCACTGTGTTGCAGCGCCACTTCGATCATGCATTTTTCAAACAGCGGTGTGGCTTGTTGCAAAATGCCGGTATGGCCCAGTTTCAATTCCTGGTCAGCCCAGTGCTTGAGGTTCTGGATCCAGTTGCCTGCCACCGGCTGGTCGTTGGTGGAGGTATGGAATTCTTCTGGCAGATCATTGATGAAAATCTCGCGGCCGGCCGCCATTACAGTGATCCAGCTGCAGAAATTTTCCAGCTGACGTACGTTGCCGGGCCATGGCAGGTTGGTGAGAAACTTGCTGGTTTCTGCGCGCAGTACTTTCTTCTCCACTCCCATCTGTTGGGCGGCTTTGCGCAAGAAGTGCTCGCACAAGGCTGGAATATCTTCGCGACGATCAGCCAGACGCGGCAGATGGATAGGAATCACATTGAGACGATGGAACAAGTCTTCGCGGAACAGATGCTCTTTCACCCGCGCTTCCAGGTTTTGGTGCGTGGCCGCAATCACCCGCACATCGGCCTTGATCGGTGAGAGTCCACCAACACGATAGAACTCACCATCAGACAAAACGCGCAGCAGACGCGTTTGCGTTTCCATCGGCATGTCACCGATTTCATCGAGGAACAGCGTGCCGCCATGGGCTTGCTCGAAGCGGCCAACGCGCAATTGGGTCGCGCCGGTAAAAGCGCCTTTCTCATGGCCGAACAGCTCCGATTCGATCAGGTCTTTTGGAATGGCCGCGACATTGAGCGGGATATAAGGTTTGTCGGCGCGCGGACTGTGTTTATGCAGCGCCTGCGCCACCAGTTCTTTGCCGGTGCCGGATTCGCCTTTGATCAAGACGGTGATATTGGAGTGGGACAAGCGGCCGATGGCACGAAAAACCTCCTGCATCGACGGCGCTTCGCCGATGATGGTTTTGCTCTCCTGCACCGCAGGAGCCTGCGAGTCGCCGCGTGTTTCCTGCGAGTGGCGGATGGCGCGCTGCGCCACTGCCACCGCTTCATTTACGTCAAACGGTTTGGGTAAATATTCGAAGGCGCCGTGTTTGTAGGATTGCACAGCACTGCTGAGATCCGAGTGGGCAGTCATGATGATGACAGGAATGTGCGGCCAGGTTTCCTGTACTTCATTGAGGACTTCCAGGCCGTCACTGCCAGGCATGCGGATATCGCTGATGATCGCAGCAGGCTGCCGGGTGCGCAGTTTGCTGAGCATGGAGTCACCATTCTCAAAGCTTTCGCTGCTCAGACCGGCTTTGGCAAAGGATTTTTCAAGCACCCATCTTATGGATCGGTCGTCATCAACGATCCATATAGTGTCTTTGTTCATGTGTTACTACCTTCATTTTGAATTGGAATGGAAAGCATAAAACGCGTGCGGCCTTCCTGGCTTTCGCATTCAATCAAACCTGCATGGTTCTTGATGATGTTCTGTGCAATAGACAAGCCAAGTCCTGTGCCTTCGGCGCGACCACTGATCAAAGGATAGAAAATGTTCTCGATGATGTGGGCCGGAATGCCGGGGCCGTTATCGATAATCTCGATGCGTGCAATCAATTTGAAAAGTTCGGTGGCGATGGTGGCGTGCGTGACGGCACGCGTCCGCAGGATGATTTGCGGGTTTTTCTGTTTGGGATTTTCGGTCAGTGCCTGCATCGCGTTGCGGACGATGTTGAGCACAGCCTGAATCAGTTGTTCCAGATCACCTGAAATCTCGGGCAAGCTGGGATCATAGTCGCGAATGATCTTGATGGATCCTTTGGTTTCAGCTTCCACCAGGTTGCGCACGCGTTCGAGCACTTCATGGATGTTGAGGCGACGTATCACCGGTTTCTTGTAGGCGCCGGTCAAGCGGTCAACCAGGTTCACCAGGCGATCAGCTTCTTCGATGATGACATTGGTGTAGTCCTGCAGCTGGGAGTTTGGCAATTCACTTGCAAGCAATTGGGCTGCACCGCGTATGCCGCCAAGCGGGTTTTTGATTTCGTGGCTGAGCCCTCGAATCATTTCTACCGTAATTTCGTGCTTCGCCAGCAGGGTTTCCTTGCGATTGATCGACCAGCTGCGGTTGATTTCCTGGATCTCGATCAGGAAAAAGACACCGCTGGTGTCATTCACAATCGAAGTGGCGTGATCCACCAGCAACTTGTTGCCGCTGGGCAGAATCAGTTCAACCTTGCGGGAAATGATTGTGGTGTTGGTTTTGCGAACGGTCGCTGTTGACTGCTCCAGCAGATCGCCATTGCGGAGCAGTTCGGTGACATGGGCTTTGTGGGAGTGGCGATCACTGGTTTCCAGCAAGGCTTCAGCGGCCGGGTTCATATGGTAGAGGCAGCACCCTTTGTCGAGAACGACAACTGCTGTAGTCAAATTGTCGAGCAGGCGAGTATTGAAACTTTCGTTTGTCACTTTGGCTGGTTTGGGGAATTTGCTGGAGAAAGAGTTCATCCTGTTAGAGCGGTCTGACCTTTGGCACTAACATCATGCAATTAGTGCACCAAGCTGGAATCCCGTGAGAATCCCCGGGGTTGCTGCTCAAACGCGGGAATCTGAAGATAACAAACAGTGCAAACCTTCAAAGCGTGCACAAATTTGGTGCATTCAAGGGACTCTACGCCTTTTATTGAAACAAAAAAAGCCCGCCGGTCAGGGCGGGCTTTTGTGTTCGTTAGACCGGGACAGAGGTTTGCCTAAACCCGTGCCCCAGCCTGATGCCACTTAGCAGCTGTAGTAAAGCTCAAACTCCAGCGGGTGAGTGGTCATGTTGATCAGTACATGTTCCTGCTTTTTCAGTTCGATGTAAGCGTCGATCGTTTCGTCGCTGAACACGCCGCCGGCGGTCAGGAACGCGCGATCCTTGTCGAGATGACGCAGGGCGTCCATCAGGTCGTCCGCAACCTGTGGAATCAGTGCTTCTTCTTCCGGCTCCAGATCGTACAAGTCTTTGGAGGCAGGTTCGCCCGGGTGAATCTTGTTCTTGATGCCGTCGATACCGGCCATCAGCATGCCTGCAAAGAACAGGTAAGGGTTGGCAGTGGAGTCGCCGAAACGCACTTCGATGCGAATGGCTTTCGGGTTGCCGCCCATGATGTACGGGATACGGATGGAAGCAGAACGGTTACGGGCAGAGTAAGCCATCATCGTCGGGGCTTCATAGCCTTTTACCAAGCGCTT
>CANCGR010000215.1 GCA_947377625.1 Gammaproteobacteria bacterium
CGCAGCGCGATCTGCAGCAGGCTCGCTACGACTTCATTCGTTACTCGCTGATACTGCAACGTGAAGCAGGCACTCTCACTGCTGCGGATCTCGAAAAAGTCAGCGATTTACTGAACGCGCCGCCGCTACGCCAATAGTGGCGCGCTCACGCGCCCAAGCGCTGTTCCTGGTATTTTCGCAAACCGAATAAATGTCTGAACAGCGGTTGCCAGGAATCGGCGTGCAGTTCCAAAAAGGCCTCGGCATAAGGGCCATGCGATTCGTTTCCCAGAAACAGGCCACGGTAAGCCGACAACCCTGCCAATGCCGCCGCGTAATCGCAGTACTGTAAAGGCAGTTGGTAGCACTGAATGGCTTGTTGTTTGAGCGTGAACACAGCGCTGATATCGACGATCGCAGTGGCGGGAATTGCTCCCCAGGTTTCATATAAAAACAGCCGTTCCCGACATCCGCGCTGTTGCCAAAGCTCAAGCAGCGATAACGAAATCCTCACATGGTCGCGATGGTTGTCCAGCAGCGAGGGCATCAATAGCCACTGCGGGTTGTAGCTGTCGATGACTTGCGCAAGTTCCGCACTGATCTGTGCGCTATGCCGATAATCCCCGTCGGAATAGCCCATGAAGACCACGTCTTCAATGCCGAGAATTTTCAACGCCGCACGCGATTCGTCTTGCCGGCGTTCACCCACGTCCTGGGTTGAATAACCCAGCGGATCGCCCTGGCGACCATCCGTCATGATAACGACCTTCACTTCGCAGCCGCGTTGCCGCAGTAGCGCAAGCGTGCCGCCGCAACCGAGCGTTTCATCATCAGGGTGCGGCGCAATCAACAATATTTTTTCTTGCTCAGGCAGCACCAATGTTTTCGGCAGAGGGCATAAACGCCAGCTATCAGTTTCCTGGTGAAAGGCATTCATCACCGGCATCACTGCGGCTGAAGCACTGTTCACAACAGGCCGGGCTTGCCCTTCGTACATGGCGATATAAGCATCAACAATGTTGTCTAGTTCAGGCCAGCTTTTGACCCATTGCCGCGCGCGCGCACTGAGCGCCTCGCGCTGCTCAAACGACTGTATCAATTCACACAGTGCTTGCGTCAATGCGCGCTTGTCTTGTGAAGGAAGCAACCAAGCACCGCTTCCCACAACTTCAGGAACACCGCCCACTGCAGTGCACAATGAAGACAGGCCCATCTTCACCGCTTCCAGATTGGCCAAGCCAAAAGATTCGGTGAGAGAGGTACTGACATAAATATCGGCCGCCGAATAATACAGCCCCATGTCATCACTGGCAGCGAACGACACTTTATCGACAAGGCCGCATTGACTTGCCAGAGTCTGCAAATAACCAGAATCCCCTTCGCCGATAAAAGTCAGCTTCCAGGATTGCACTCCCGCAGGAAGTGCTGCGCAAGCATCGACGATTGCATTGAATTGTTTCAACGGCGCAAAACGGCCTACCGCGATGATGTGAATTTCATTGCCCCAATGCAGGCGCGCTCTGGCCTCTGCCTTGGGGTAAACGTTCAGCGGCGGCAGTGGATGATGGATGCCATACCACGACGCGGGAATCGGATGTATCGACAAATCTCTCGCCAACTGGCCCAAGCCCAAATGCGTGGGCACCATGACCCAATGCGCCTTCAGCAGAATTTTTGCTTCCCACCCGCGCAGCCAGCGCATCACGGCACTTCCCAACTGCGCGCCATCGATATGCAACGCTTCGGCATAACACCCGAAGCCGTGCTCAGTAACACCCCAGCGCGCCGTGTGACCTCGCCGTAACCCGGCGAACCAACGAATACGCGCAAACCAGCGATAGCCGGCGGCAATCAGCGGATCATGACAATGCACATGGGTGTAGCGCTCCCTGGCCATGACCTTGGCAGCCAACCTTCCCATATTGACGCGCTCAAGCACACCCCACACCAGCGGCGAAAATTCAGTGGCTGTGAAAAATCGCCCGAACAGTTTCACGATAACGCGATGCAGGGTGCGAACCGTTTCAACACTTCTTGCACCAGCATCCGCCTGACACAGATAGCCGACTTCGATGCCACGTTCGTGCAGGCGCGCGATTACCGGCGCCAGACTTTTTCCAAGCCCGAAACGCTTATCTGCCTGACTCTCGCGGGTCACCATCAATACTTTCATCAAACGCTCTCTTTAAAAACTTTCCGCCCGCTGCAAGCTCACAGAAAATCCGTGTCGCCTGCCGTGAGCCACCAACGATTCATCAATTCGGCCGCAGTAGGGCCCTTGGTCCAGATGTTGGCGGGCGTGCTGATATGCAGCGGCTTTATTTCCAAACCGGCAATTTCCAATCGCTCGGCATGCGCGGTACTCAACCAGAACACCAGCGGCTGCGACCAGTGCTGCGCAACGCTGTTTACCAACTGTCGCAAGTTGCTGGTGAAATCTGCGCGCGCACCGATGAGGTCCATCAACAAAATACGCTCCGGATCGATCTTCAACACCACCGCCGCTTTTACTTTGCCGGTAATACGTTGTCGAAGTAACCACACTTGGTAGCGATGTTCCGGATGCTGCAAGAACCTGTACTGCAGTTTTGCAGCTGACTTGCTTGGCACAATCGCAGCTGGCATCGAGCGCCACATCTGCTCCCACAGCGCATCAAGCTCATTCGCATGGTGGGAAAACTGATCTGCTTCGACGCTTTGCCAATGATTAAATCTGTCGGTAAAACGTGCTGCCGCTTTTGGAAAACGCAGCTCACTCATGGTGCCAACTTCAGAGTAAAAACCAAGACGCTCGGCCAGCAGCAAGTGCCGGTCATTGGGAAAGCCGAAGCCCAGCTCAAACTCCTGGCCGTAACCCACAAAGCGATCAATGAATGTGCTGGTCGCCAGATAAAACGGGCTGTATTTGCGCACTGAATTGCGCACTGCTGGTGAAACCATGACATCGCAGATTTCCACTGCTCGCACCAACTTGCCATCCAGCACCACATCAACACCGATGCCGCCGTAGTGGGCCACCAGCTGCTCACCGTCCCACGCACCAATGCCATGCCCGCCGCTTTGCCGATATTTCCACTGCCAGTAATCGACGGATAAAGACTTGCCAAATACCTGCGCGAACAACTGGCACATTTCGCCGGCGTTCCCCGCGTGGATTTCATCGAGGCGGAAACGCTCATGTTGCGAAACTTTTGTTGCGGATTCCACGAATCAACCCAACGGAAACATCAAAGGTGGCAAGGTTATCATAGTGACAAGGTCATCTTATTGGCTGCTGCTGTCGGCAGCGGCAAGCGGACACTGCACTTTCATCAGGCGTGGGTCGGCACCCAACTCTAACTGCAAAGAGCCGTCAGCGAGTGCTTTGTTGATCACTGCAGGGAAGGCCGACTTGTGCAGCAGCAGATATTGGATGGTGGAGGAGCCGGCAATAGTAAGCAGCACATCGCACAGTGGCCGGCCGGCACTTAGCGCAGCCGCTGTGAGCGGCTGCATGTGGCTGGCGCCATAATCCATAAAATAGTAGGGACGCAATTCGCTGATCGCAGCAAGCGGTGGGTAGGTAGTAAGTATCTTGCCGTCAAAGCCGGGAGTGCTGACAAATGCGATCAATTGCTGGTTAAGCGCCGCAAGGCCGGTGTGCTTGCGCAGCTCGTTGGTCTGCAATTGCCAACGGTCTCTGGAGGCTGGCAAGAAGGAGCCCATCAGAACCAGCATGATCAAGCCGACACTGGCGTATGGCGCGATGCATCGCAAAGCCTTTAATTGCGGCAGCAGAATCGGCATTCTGTTGTCCACCGCCGGCAGCCGCAAGCTGCCAAAACCATAGGCCACTGCCAGTAACACCAACGGGATGGCCGGCAGCAAGTTGCGGCCGTCATAAGAAAACAGCGCGGCCCACATCAGCAAAGTCCCCACACCAATCACTGCGCAAAAACGGCCGTTGCGATTGCGCAAAGACAACGCGATGCCGGTCGCTGCGATCAACGCTATTGCTGCTGCCAGCGCCTTGTTGCTGCCAAGGCCGATGACTGCCGGCAGTGTTTGCGTCAGCGCACGCGCCAGTCGGGCAGGCAAAGTTTCACCACCATAGATATCGCGGGTGACGTACGAGAGCACGCTGTCGTCAGCGGCATGCAACCAGCGCAGCACATACCAGGGCGCTGTCAGCACCACCAACACAATCATCGGGCGCAGCCACACACGATCCTGCGCGCGCAAACGCCAGCAGCCCCACAGCAACAACATCAGTGCCAGCAAGCCGCTTTGTTTGGTCAGCAAGGCCATCGCTGCGGCGGTGCTTGCATAGAGCAACCAGCGCTCTGCCCGCGCGACGTCATGCTGGGCCATCAATACCCAGTGCGCCGTGAGCAGGGTGGCGAAGGTGAGTGCAACATCCACATAACCGGAGTCCAGCACATAGCCGTAGGGGCCCAGCAACAAGGGCGTCATCACGGCGCCGGCCAGCAGCAAGGTCCAGTGCCGCCAATAGAGGAACAGCGCGAGAAAAGTCAGCAGCAGCGCCAGCGGAAACAACCCCATCCACACGCGGGCAAAGGGTTCGATTTCAGTGCTGCGCAGCCACAGGTACAACACCGACCAGTTGGCCGGCACCAGTTGCGGATAATCCCAGGTGAGAAACGGCCACGCACCGCGGCTCCAGTCTTTGGCCCAACGATTCCAGCTGAAAACTGCATCCCAGCCTTCAAAGGCGCCGGGCCAGTGACCAACAACCGTGAGCAGCAGCGCCATAAAGCTGCCGGCGAACACCAGTAAGGCCAATGCGCTCGACAACGACAGCCAATGCAAATCAGGGCTCGCATCAGCAACAGGGCGACGCGTCAGACACAGGTACAAACACAGTGCCGCTTGCAGAACGCCCAGCACCAGCCAGCTGGTGTGGTTATGCAGCCCGCTTTGCTGCAACAGCAACACCAGCAAAAAGCTGAGCACGCCGCTGCTGGTGAAAATGAACAACAGGGTATCCAACGCCGGCATCGCAAGCGGCTTGCGCCGTTTCAGCACTTGCTGCACCAGCAAGCCGGGCAGCAGCGTAAGTTGCGCAAGACCTGCGCAACCGGCAAACAGTGTGCCCGACCCAAGCTCTGTCAGCAGCGGCATATCAACTTACTCATCAGCATATTTCGCATAGTCAAAACGCCAAGGTTATCATGCGGCCCTTGCCTGTGTGTGCCGGCGCTTGCCTTGCGTTGTATGCGAACACTCAACTGGCCCACGTTGGAGATTTGCAAATGTTGATGTTGCCGAAGTCGTGTTTTCTGCATGTGCCCAAGACTGGCGGTTCATGGGTGAAGCGAGCCATCGAAGCGGCCGGCATTGCCTGCCAACCTTTCAGCATCGGCGGCAATCACCATCCCACACTGGCTGATTGCCCGCGCCCCGCACTTTTCAAATTTGCGTTTGTGCGGCACCCGCTCAGTCTTTATCGCTCTTACTGGCAATACAAGATGACTTACGGCTGGGACCCCGACAACACGCTCGACCAACTGTGCAAAGCCGATGAGTTCAGCACCTTTGTTACGTCCGTGTTAACCCAGCTGCCCGGCGTTTACAGCCGCAGCCTGCATGATTTTGTGGGTGCGCCCGGCCATGAAAT
>CANCGR010000216.1 GCA_947377625.1 Gammaproteobacteria bacterium
GGGTGCGGAGCCCCTTGCCTCAGAGCTTTCTGCGTTGCAGCCTGGGACTATAACAAAATCTAAAGGCTCTTCTGCATCCGAAGCGCATCCTGCCCATCTTCATAATAAGCAGCTTTACGTCCAAAGATCTGATAACCAAGCTTCTGGTAGAGCCCGATGGCAGCAGTGTTGCCGGCGGCCACCTCCAATCGCATGGATGAACTACCTTGCTCTCGAGCGACGGCCTCAGCCTTGCGCAACAACTTGCTGCCAAGCCCTTGTCCACGCGCTGCCTTGCTGATCGCGATGGAGTAGAGGCGGGCAGCTGGCGAATCGGCACGGCTTAGCACCAAGCATGAGCCGTGCAGTGTGTCACCGCTGATGGCCAAGAGCAGAATCGCGTTGGCCGCACCGATCCAGTGCCGCATGCGCCGCTCACTCAACTTGTCACCCGCAAAGCTCGCATTTTCCAGCGCCAAAAGTGCAGGCAAATCGCCGAGGCCGGCGCGACGAAGACGGATTGACAGTGGAGCTGAACGGGAGCTGACGGACATGAGGAAGGCATCTGCAAATTGACAGAGAATTCTCGCAAGACCCAGTGTTGCTTTGCCAGCAAAATAGGCATACTCACCGACCATATTTTCCAATGAAGGAGTCCTGTACGCCCCATGTCAAATGTCCTCATCGTCGTGGATAGACTCGAAGACTGGGAGCCGTATTATCCGAGTGATCTGGTAATCTCTTTCGATCAATATCTGTCGCTGAAATCACCCCCCAACCAGCGCGTGCGTGTCATCAATCTGTGCAGTGACTACAGCTACCTGAGCCCAGGCTACTACTGCTCGCTGCTGGCCGAAGCCAAGGGCCATCACGTAATTCCTACCAGCAAAGTGCTCAACGACGTCTGGTCGCCGCTGCTCTATCAGCTCAATGTCGAAGAAGTGTTCCAAACGCTCGACAAAATGTTCAAGAAAGGCGAGCGCCCCGACAGCCTCGAATTCAAAGCCTATTTCGGCCAGGTGGCCGAACCCTCGCTGAAACCGCTCGCGCGCGTGGTGTTCGAGCGTTTTGCGGCACCGGTGGTATCGGTAACACTGAAGTCGCTCGACGGCCATTGGGTGATCGCTGACTTGCATGTGGTTGACCACAAGAGCCTCACCGACGCCGAAGAAACCTCGTTTGGCGAAGCGCTCGACATTTTCAGCCGCCAGGTCTGGCACCCCAAGAAGGCGCGCAAGCACGCCAAATATGATCTCGCCATTTTGCTGAATGATCAGGAAAAGCTGCCGCCCAGCAACATGCCCGCCATCAAGAAATTCATCCAGGCCGGCAAGAACCTTGGTGTGGATGTGGAGATTATCTCGCCTGATGACTTCATGCGCCTGCCGGAGTTTGATGCGCTGTTTATCCGCGAAACCACCAGCATTGAACATCACACTTACCGCTTCGCCAAAAAGGCCGAGAGCATGGGGCTGGTGGTGCTGGACGACCCCACCTCGATTCTGCGCTGCACCAACAAGATCTACCTCGCCGACTTGTTCTCTGCCAACGGTGTGCCGGCCCCGCGCACGCTGATCGTCAGTCGTGGCCGCACTGAGCAATTGGAAAATGCAGCAGAAACGCTGGGCTTCCCTATAGTGGTGAAAATTCCGGATGGTTCATTTTCACGCGGCATTGTGAAAGTAGACGACCTTGAAGAGCTCAAGGCCAAAGCCGCCACGTTGTTTGAAGAATCAAGTTTGCTGTTGTGCCAGGAATTTCTCTACACCGATTTCGACTGGCGCATCGGCGTGCTCAACAATCGCGCACTCTATGCCTGCCGCTATTACATGGTGAAAGACCACTGGCAGATCTACCACCACCAGAACGACGACGAAGCCAGCCTGGTCGACAAGGACGACAAAACCAAGTCCGGCGGTTTCGATACCTTGCCCACTTTCGAAGTGCCGCGTGTCGTGCTGCAAGCCGCGCTCAAAGCCACCAAGGGCATCGGCGACGGTTTCTACGGCGTGGATGTGAAACAGTGGGGCGACAAGGCCTTCGTGATTGAAGTAAACGACAACCCCAGCATCGACGCCGGTGTGGAAGACCAGTACCTGGGCAACGAACTCTACAGTTTGATCATGCAGGAGTTTGTGCGCAGGATGGAAGAATAGCTCAGGGCTGCTTCTTCGTGGGAAAGTTGCCGGTCAAACTCTGATAGATCATCTTGGTCACATCATCCGGCCCCACGCGGTCGCTGGCCCACTTCCTGTCAAATTCCTTCGACGGATTGCTGGCCTTGATCGCATCCAGCGTCTTGCCCTCCTTGATCAATTTCACCACGCGGTCGCGAATCAGCTGCAGCATGTCGCGGTAAACCCTGAGCGAGGCTTTGTCGCCAATCGGGCCATGCCCCGGTACCACCCGCGTCTTGTCGTTAATCACAGCCAGCACGGCATCTATCGCCGGGAAGTAGCCATCAATCCTGCCGCCACCAGCCAGATCAATGATCGGGTACAGCTCGTTGATATAGACATCGCCCATGTGCACCACGTTTGACTTGGGGAACCACACAATAGAATCGCCGTCAGTGTGTGCTGCCGACACGAAGAAGAACTTGATGTCTTCGTTGTTGAAATGCACCACCAGCGAGTCTTTGAACGTCACCACCGGCAGTGCGGCGGGTGGAGATGCCGGTGTCACCGAATCGAAGTGCGCGTTGTAGGATTCGCTCTTCATGCGCTCGCGTGACTTCTCGTTGGCAATGATCACTGAACCCATCTTGCCCAAATTTTCATTGCCACCGGTATGGTCATTGTGGAAATGGGTGTTAAGCACAAACTTGATCGGGCCTGGCTTGATCGCGCCGATTTGCTTGACGATCTTGTCGGTGATTTCAGCGAACTCATCGTCCACCAGCAGCACACCGTCCGGCCCGGCTGACACCAGCATGTTGCCGCCGGAGCCCTGCAGGTAATAAACCGTGTCGGACAGCTTCTGCTGGGAAAAGCTCACGTGTTCCCAGTCGGTGGTAAAGCCGTCGGCAACTTTCCATTGCGGCTCGGCAGCAGTCGAAAGGGAACTGGCACCGACCAAAACACTGCACAGCAACAGCCGGGAATTCACACAGCCCATGCAGGCCTCCGTATGCGTATGTTGGAGAACGATTCCATAGCCGAGCAATGCGCATGCCAAAGCTGGCCAGTTGGTCAGGTTTTGTAGCAATGCCCGCCAATTCAGTCAGTTAGCCGGCAATAGCTTGCGCAGGTGAAATAACCCTGTTTTCAGGATGGTTGTTTTTTGCATTGATCTGCTCCAATTTGGAGCTTTCCCAAACCTAGCCCGCAACAGGAGCACACCATGACCATTCAAGTTGGCGACAAGATACCCGCGTGTAACACCCTTAGAGTATTCGGCGAAAAAGGCCCGCAAGCCATCACCACTGACGAGCTGTTTGCCGGCAAGAAAGTCGTGATGTTTGCGGTGCCCGGCGCGTTCACCCCTGGTTGCTCCAATACCCATCTGCCGGGCTTCGTAGTGCACGCTGACACCATCAAGGCCAAGGGCGTTAACAGCATCATTTGCGTGTCAGTGAACGATGCCTTCGTGATGAATGCGTGGGGCAAGAACCAGAATGCCGAACACCTCATCATGCTGGCCGACGGCAGCGCCGAATTCGCCAAAGCCATGGGACTCGACCTGGATCTCACCGACAAAGGCATGGGCGTACGCTGCAAGCGCATGGCGATGGTCATTGATAACGGTGTGGTCAGCTTTATGGCGATTGAACCTCCGGGCGGCATCGTTGAGAGCTCGGCTGAAGCCATACTCAAAGTGTTGTAAGACAAGAAAGAACCAACCAACCAACTTCAACGGTAAAAGCCATGATCAAAGCCGGCTGGATAATGACTGCACTCTTCACGCTGTTCATGCTGGGCGCCTCGGTGGCGCCCAAATTTCTTGGCATGGATGCGGCCGTTGAATCGATGGTTGCCCTGGGCTGGTCGGCCGATTATCTACTGATGATTGGCTGCATCGAGCTCTGCTGCACGGTGCTGTTTGTGATTCCGCGCACCGGCCTGTTGGGTGCGATCCTGATGACAGGTCTGCTTGGCGGCGCGATGTCCGCCAACATCCGTGCCGGGATGCCTTTGTACTCGCACATCTTGTTCAGTATTTATCTGGGTGTGTTCATGTGGGTTGCGCTTTGGTTGCGTGACGAGCGGGTGCGCAAGGTATTTCCGTTGTTGTAGCGTTACCGCCCGGCATCCCAATGAAACTTGTGCAGCACCCGGTGCACTATCGGCGTAAGAATAAGTGCTGCTGTCACGATAAATACCAAGCCTGCATAGAGCGCATAGCAGCCGGCGAACAGTTTGCCGGCTTCTGTCATCGGTGAGTTCACCGGCCCCATGCCGCCCAGCAGCATCGCTGAATTCAGGAAGGCATCCATCGGCGGCAGGTTTTCAAATTCCATGTAACCCGTCATGCCGATGGCCAGTGAAATCGCCAGCAGGGCAAGTGCAATCGCTGCATGTGAAGCCAAGCGCGAAGCGAAGGCGCCAGCGGCAAGCGGTTTGTGTTTGCGGGATTCGTACATGGGAGCTGTATCGCCTTATGAAAGAATTGATTACTTGCAGTTTCCCGTCATGCCTTTGGCAGTCGACCGAACCTCATCATCAACATGCCAATCCACAGGCCCATGCTCGCCAACATCAAACCCGTGCCGAGCAACATCAAGCGAGCGGGTATTTGCGCCGGTTGCACACTGTTGGCCTGCACAATGGCCCAGTGCACAAAACCCATAAACAGCGAAAGTTGTGTACCCAGCCAGGCGATATGCTTATACAAATAGTGAAGGGTTGCCTGCTTGTGTTCAGGCGAGAGCCAAAATTCCCGGTTTGGAATATTGATCCTGCTTTGTGACATGCGCAGCGCCAGCGCGATAAAGCCCACCACACCAACAGGCATTGCTATCGAAAGAACCAGTACGAAAGCCAGGTACGCCGGTTTTTCCATGAAGCCATTGGGCAGCCCGGCGCCATTGAAGTGAGTGGCAATGGTTGTGGGCAGTGCGGCGATGGTGGATAGAATGAAAAGCGCGATCACTATTTCGGTGACAAGAAAAACCAGACTGGGCCGATTTATTTTCATACATTCCCTCGCTGCCGAGGCCATTGTGCATCAAGTCAAAAACAGCTTGTGTAACAAGTCCATCAACAAGCGGTTTGAAATTCCCGTCAGCTGTGGCTGGAAATAATTTCGTAAATTTTCGATCTAGTCTTGCAATAGCTTCAATAACAACTCCGTTGAAATCCGCAAATTGTCCTGCCAAGTGTAACCAACAATTTCTTTCCCGGTTTCTGCATCCTTGAACGGCATCACCTCATTGTCATTCACCAGAAACCGGTAATCAGCAGTCACTTCATCACCCGCCACCATATCGCGCGTGGCAAATACAAACCCCAAATGCCAAAGCCCACTCGGGTTGAACGAATGATTCACATAACAATCATCCGGCCAGTCGGTACTCACCGTGTGATAACTCTCAAACCAGCGCACACAGGCATCATCTTCGGGTGAGCCAGGCACCAGTGCTGCTCTCTGCTGCGCGTTATAAACCTTGTT
>CANCGR010000217.1 GCA_947377625.1 Gammaproteobacteria bacterium
GTGGCCATGCCATTCATGTCGGCCCCGGCCGATGCGGCAGTGGGCGACGCATTCGGCACTTTGTCGGTGCGCGTGGCACTCACCATCACGCGCTCCACATCCACACCGAAGGCGCTGGCAACGACTTGTGCAATCTTGATAAACAAACCTTGGCCCATCTCGGTGCCACCGTGATTAAGATGAATGCTGCCGTCGGTGTAGATGTGCACCAGCGCGCCGGCCTGATTCAAATGTGTGGTGGTAAACGAGATGCCGAACTTCACTGGCGTGAGTGCCAGGCCTTTACGCAGCATGGATGAAGATTCATTAAAAGCGTTGATGGCCTGGCGGCGCGCGCGATAGTTGGCGCTAGCGGCCAACTGCTCCAGCAAGTCAGGCAATACCGAGTCTTCAATCTCTTGACCAAAGGGCGTGCTTTGCCCGGTCTTGTACAAATTCAGCAAACGCACATCGAGCGGATCACGCCCGACGGCACAGGCAATGTCATCCATCATCGCCTCAGTGGTGAGCATGCCCTGCGGTGCGCCGAAACCGCGAAACGCCGTGTTGGATACCTTGTTGGTGCGACACGGCAAACCGGTGATGCTGACGGTGGGCATGAAATAGGCGTTGTCGGCATGCAGCACTGCGCGATCAACAATGCCCATCGAAAGATCAGCGCTGCAGCCGCAATCGCCGGCCAGCACCATCTCGGCAGCGAGAATTTTGCCTTCACCATCAAAGGCGGCGCGATAGTCATTGCTGAACGGGTGACGCTTGCCGGTGAGAATCATGTCGTCTTTACGCGGCAGGCGACAACGCACCGGCCGACCGGTGCGACGCGCGAACAGCGCAGCCAGACACGCAGGCAACGAGGCCTGGGTTTCCTTGCCACCAAAGCCACCGCCCATGCGCCTGACTTCAACGACTACACAATGCATCGGCAGCGCCAGCACTTCGGCAATCAGTTTTTGCAATTCACCGGGATGCTGGCTGGAGCTGTACACCAGCACACCTTCTTCGGTGCAATGCGCGTCGGCGATCTGGCCTTCCAGATAAAAATGCTCCTGCCCGCGAATTTCAATATGGCCTGCGAGCTTGTGTGGAGCCTCGGCAAACACTGCGTTGACATCACCGCGCGCAATCACATGCTCCGGCACCACGAAATCACGCGCCGCTGCTGCCACCGCCACACTTTGCAAAGAAGGCTGCGCGGTTTCCCGCAACACCACTTTGGCCAGCGCACGCTGGGCCTCGGCAAAACTGGTGGCAGCTACCGCAAATATTGCCTGCCCGGCAAACTGCACCTGCTCGCCTGCCAGCAGCGGATCACCATCGAACACCGGCGCTATATCCACCTTGCCGGGAATATCGGCTTGCAGCAGCACATCCACTACACCGGGCGAGGCGCGCACCGCATCGAGATTGATCGGGCCCAGCAGGCCACACGCCATCGTTGAGCGGCCAATGGCCACGTGCAGATGGTTGGTGCCCAGCGGCATGTCATCAATATAGAGCGCAGCACCTCTGACATGCCGCAGTGCCGAGTCGTGCGGCACACTGGCACCGACCTGCCGCAGGCCCACAGTTGCCGCTGGCGGTGTCGCTATCAGCTTGCGCATGCAGTGCCCTGCTTGTGAAAAATGCTACACATAAAGCCCGGCCTGGTTGTCGGTGGGGTAGTGGTGAACTTCAAAGTCGACCGCATCGCGCATTTCCAGCAAGGCCCGTTGCAGCAAACTGCTGGCCATCTCTTTGCGATAAAAACTGCTGGCGCGCACGTCGCTGATTGGCGTTAGCTCGGCCGCCAGCTGTCGGCACGCATCAGCAATAAGGCCGTCACTCAGTTTGTGCCCAAGCAACAGGGCTTCGCTTTGCACTGCGCGCACCGGCGTTGCCGCCACGCCGCCGAGCGCGATGCGAATGCTTTGCACGTTGCCGTTGTGCAATTGCAACGACACGGCTGCCATTACCGCCGAGATGTCGTCTTCAAAGCGTTTGCTGAGTTTGAAAAAACGGTGCGGCTGCTCAAGGCTGGCCTGCGGAATTCGAATCGCTGCGAGGTATTGGCCCGCTTGCAACTGCGTCTTGCGATAACCCAGATAGAAAGTGGCAAGTGGATGCCAGCTGCGCACACCGCTGCTGGACACCACTTCCACTTCGGCGTCCCACGCCAGCAATGCTGGCGGCATGTCGGCAATCGGTGAGCCGTTGGCGATATTGCCGCCGACCGTGCCTTGGTTGCGAATCTGGCGCGAACCGAGCCGATGCAACAGTTGCTGCAGCGGGCGTGACAACGGTGCAATGAAATTCTCGAGATCGGTATAAGGCAGCGCGGCGCCAATCTGCAGAAAGCCGTCGCTAAAGCCAATGCTGCGCAGTGAAGGAATCGCTACCAGGCTGATCAACACCGCAAACTGGCGGTGACGCTGCGTGAGTTCCAGACCAAGATCAGTGGCACCTGCTACCAAGGCAGCATCGGGATAGGTGGCGAGCAAGGCTTGCAACTCGTGCTCGCTGTGCGGTTGGTAAAAGGCATGCTCGCCATCGTTGAGCACTGCCGCGCTGGCAGCGTGCACAACCGGCGCGGCTTTGACAGGAAGCATGGCCGCCGGATAGTGCAGCATTTTGGTGCCTGCTTCGATAATCGGGCGATAACCGGTGCAGCGGCACAGGTTGCCGGAGATCGCGTCGCACACCGTGTCGCGATCAAGCGTTTGCACGCCCTTGCGCTGACTATTGTGATACAGCCCCGTCAAGGCCATCACAAACCCTGGCGTGCAGAAGCCGCACTGCGAACCATGACAATCCACCAGCGCGCGCTGCGCCGGATGCAAGGGGCCACCTTCAACCGCCAGACTTTCCACCGTGAATACTTGTTTGTTGTGCAACGAGCCCAGCGGCGTGATGCAGGCATTGATGGCGCGCAGCGTGCCAGAGGGCTCTGCCACCAGCACGGTGCAAGCTCCACAGTCACCACTGGCACAGCCTTCTTTCGTGCCGGTGAGTGCCAGCGGCCCGCGCAAATACTCCAGCAACGTCAGGTTGGCATCACCAGCGGCGCTGTGCCGCAGTTCACCATTCAAGATCAGATCCACAAGCGTTCCCTATTGATGACAGACAAGGCCTTGTCTTGACCAACTGGTCCTGACCAACTGTCCTGACCAACCTATGCAATTACCAGACCAGTGCAGATTCGACTATGCTCGCGTGCGTTGCAGTGCAGCAGAAATACGCAATATGCTGTTGATATTGCGTATCCAATGAAATTTTATTGCGGTGAAACCAGCAAATTGCAAAAGCCTGATCAAGTGGTCAGGAATTATTTTGGTGCCGGCTATCCGAAAAATTGCACTATCTTGATATAGTGCAGGCAAGGCCCCACCAATCCGGGAGGAGACATTGAGCACTAAAGGAAGCGTTAAAGGGTTACCCAAGGCAAAAGCGGAGGTCATTGCCCCCAAGCGCGGCAGACCAGCGCGCAAGGAAACCGCTACCAACAAGGAGCAGCAGCAGAAGATTCTGGACGCCGCCGAGAAGGAGTTTGCCAAGTATGGCTTCAACGGCACCAGCATTCAGCAGATAGCTGACCGCGCCGAGCTGCCCAAGGCCAACATTCATTACTACTTCGCCAGCAAGGAAAAACTCTACCTCGCGCTGTTCGACAACATCATTCACCTGTGGAACGACCACCTCGACGAAGTGCGCGTAGACGATGACCCGGCCGAAGTGCTGGCACGTTTCATCCGCAAGAAAGTTGAACTTTCCTACAGTCACCCGCTGTCATCCAAACTGTTTGCAATGGAAATCATCCAGGGTGCACCGCATATCCGCAAATACATCAAAAGCGAAATGCGTACCTGGGTGCGTAACAAGGCTGCGGTTATAGAAGAGTGGATTCGCAAGAAACGCATGAAGGCGGTTGACCCGGTGCACCTGATCTTCCTGATCTGGTCTTCCACGCAGCACTATGCCGACTTCGACACCCAGGTGCTCACCATCATGAACCGGGCTGAATATGAGCGCGAAATGATCGACGAGATTTCCGACTTCCTGTGCGAGATCATCCTCACCGGCTGCGGTCTCAAGGTGCCGGCCAAGCCGCGCTGATCATGACTATGGCTGAGCCTGCTGCACTCTGGATCGCCAACCCCACGACCGCTTGGACTGGCGCTGCCGGCTGTGAGGCCGGCAACGGCATTGTGGTGGCCGGCAACCGCATCATCGAGTGCGTGCCGCGCGGTCAGAAGCCTGCTCAACCAGTGACTCACACCTTCGATGCCAGCGGCCTGGTGTTACTTCCGGGCCTGATCAACTGCCACCACCATTTCTACCAGACGCTGACACGCGCACTGCCCGCCGCGCAAAACCGCGAACTGTTCGACTGGCTGCGCGCGCTCTACCCGGTGTGGGCCGGTATGGATGCGCAGTGCATCACGCTCTCGACCCAACTGGCGCTGGCCGAACTGTTGCTGTCGGGCTGCACCACAGCGGTCGATCATCACTATCTGTTTGCCGATGGCTTTGAACATGCGATTGATCTGCAAATAGCGGCCAATGCTGCACTTGGCATGCGATTGGTGCTGACGCGCGGCTCGATGAGTCTCGGCGAGAGTCGCGGTGGTTTGCCACCAGATAGCGTAGTGCAGGATGAACAACTCATCCTCGATGAATCGCGGCGGCTGATCAGCACTTACCATCAGCGCAACGACGATGCCATGCTGCAGATTGCGCTCGCCCCCTGCTCACCGTTTTCAGTGAGTGCTGAGCTGATGAAAGAATCAGCACGTCTTGCGCGTGAATATGGCGTGTTGCTGCATACTCATCTGGCAGAGACCGAAGATGAAAACGAATTCTGCTTGAGACTGGTTGGCCAGCGACCGCTCGACTATCTCGAATCACTGGACTGGCTCGCAGGCGACACGTGGTTCGCGCATGGCATTCACTTCACTGACGATGAAATTGCCAGGCTCGGCAAGGCACGGGCTGGTATCTGCCATTGCCCGTCTTCCAACATGATTCTGGCGTCGGGCATTTGCAAAGTGAACGAGCTGGAAAAGGCCGGCGCCAATGTTGGTCTGGGTGTGGATGGCTCTGCGTCCAATGATCACAGCAACATGATTCAGGAAGTGCGGCAGGCGTTTCTGCTGCAGCGTTTGCGTTATGGCAGCGCCAAAGTGAGTGTTGATGATGCGCTGCGGTGGGCGACTGTGGGTGGCGCCAATCTGTTGCATCGGCCAGCGCTTGGCACGCTTGCACCTGGTCAGCTTGCTGATTTCGCACTGTATGATCTGGAAGAGCTGCGTTTCAGTGGCACTGCTGATCCGCTTTCTGCGCTGCTGACCAGTGGTAGTCATCGCGCCAGGCATGTGATGGTGAATGGCCAGTGGCGCGTTAAAGACTACGCACTGCCGGGCATCGATGTTCAACAGCTGCGACATCAGCATCATGCGGCTGCGGCCAGATTGGTTGCTGCTCGAATCTGATGCAATCGCCAACGATTGGATCGTTGCAACATGACGGGATAACCGTTCAGCGCCGTGTTGAAAACGAGAATCCACGCGGCTGCCGACGCCAGGCCGGCAAACAAGCAGATGAACGCAACCGC
>CANCGR010000218.1 GCA_947377625.1 Gammaproteobacteria bacterium
GGGCTTGGTTCAACCGGCAAAGTCATCCTGCTGGCCGGCGGCGTCGGCAAAGGCGCCAACTTCAAGGAGCTGGCACCGGTAATGCGCCGTTATGGCAGTCGCGCGATTTTGTTTGGTGAAGACGCTGACAAGATTGCCGCTGTGCTCGCTGAGGTAGTGCCAGTTGAGCGAGTTGCCTCACTGCAGGCAGCTGTTGATGCGGCCAGAGCGCAGGCCAAGGCCGGTGAGCTGGTGCTGCTGTCACCGGCGTGTGCCAGTTTTGACATGTTCAAAAACTATGAACATCGAGGTGAAGAATTCTCTCGCATGGTGAGGGCGTTGGCATGACTACCATGACGATGCCGCACACCCTCAGCACGCGCCAGTATTTCGGCGATCCGCCCCTGATGATCATGGCGGCGCTGTTGCTGGTGTTCGGGCTGGTGATGATGACCTCCGCCTCAATCGAAATTGCCAGTCGCACCTACGGCGACATTTTCTATTTTTTCAAACGCCAGTTGGCATTTCTGGTGGTCGGGCTTGTCATGGGTGGCGCCATCATCATGAACCCGATGCGGCTGTGGTATCGCAGCAGTGTGCTGTTGTTGTTTGTGGCTTACCTGGTGCTGGTAATGGTGCTGATTCCTGGTATCGGTCACAAGGTGAACGGTTCTACACGCTGGATCTCACTGCCGGGTTTTTCATTGCAAGCCTCCGAAGTGGCGAAGCTGTTCGTCGTGGTCTTCACTGCGTGGTTCCTCAGTCGCCATCGTGAGTTGGTGCGTTCTTCGTTGCGTGGCTTTATCTATCCGGCGTTGCTGTTGGCCCCAGTGGTAGGGCTGCTGCTGATTGAGCCGGATTTCGGCGCCACCGTGGTGTTGTGTATGGCGGTAATGGGCATGCTGTTCCTGGGGGGCATCAACACGTTCTACATGACCATTGCGGGCGGCATTCTGGGCGGTGGTGGTTGGTTGGCCATCGTGACTTCCAACTATCGTCAGGCGCGTCTTACTTCCTTCCTGCAGACCATGCGCAACCCGTTCAGTGAAGACGTAGTGTTCGGTTCAGGTTACCAGTTGGCGCAAGCGCTGATCGCATTCGGTCGTGGCGAGTGGTTCGGGGTTGGCCTTGGCAACAGCATCCAGAAAATGTACTTCCTGCCGGAAGCGCACACCGATTTTGTGTTGGCCATCATCGCAGAAGAACTGGGCATGTTTGGCATGCTGGCGTTGCTGATCCTGTTCTTTGCGTTCATTGCGCGTGCACTCATCATCTCGCGGCGCAATGAAGAAAGCGGCCGTCTGTTTGCAGCTTATCTCGGCTACGGCATCAGCCTGCTGTTCCTCGGGCAGCTGATCATCAATGCCGCAGTGAACATGGGATTGATGCCCACCAAGGGGCTGACACTGCCCTTCCTCAGCTACGGCGGCTCCAGTCTCATCATGAGCGTCGTGATGGTGGCCATTCTGCTGCGCATTGATATTGAGCATCACTTGTACACCACGCAGCCACGTCCTCAGGCACCGCAACATATGGGGGAGGCGCGATGACAGCGGCAACCCTCAAAGCGCAACCGAAGATCCTGATCATGGCTGGTGGCACTGGTGGCCATGTGTTTCCGGCACTGACCATTGCCAATGAACTGATTGCCAAAGGCTCACAAGTGGAATGGCTGGGCACGCGTGCCGGCATTGAAGCGCGTGTGCTGGCCAACACCCAAATTCCGCTGCACTTCATCAGCGTGGCGGGACTGCGTGGCAAGAGTGTGCTGCGCAAACTGCTGGCACCTTTCACCGTGTTGTTCGCGGTTGTGCAGTCGCTGCTGCTGATTCGCCGCATGAACCCGGCCTGCGTGCTGGGCATGGGCGGCTATGTGACAGGCCCCGGTGGTGTAGCGGCTCGCTTGCTCGGCAAGACCCTGCTGATTCATGAGCAGAATGCCGTGGCAGGTTTGGCGAATGCCTGGTTGTTCCCGTTGGCGAAACGGGCGCTGGAAGGTTTCCCTGGTGCATTCGCCCGCAAATTTGGCGCTGAGCGCATGAGTCGCGATAAAGGCGCCATGGCTAGCAAGATTGTGCATGTCGGCAATCCGGTGCGTGCAGATATTCTGGCCATTGCAGCGCCCGCACAACGCATGGCAGATCGTCAGGGCAATGCCCGGCTGCTGGTAGTCGGCGGCAGCCTTGGTGCTGCGGTGTTTAACGAACTGGTGCCAGCGGCGCTTGCCGGTATGAGTGCAGTAGAGCGACCTCTCGTGCGTCATCAGTGTGGCCGCAACAAGCTGCAAAGCACCTTGCAAGCTTATCAAGCAGCGGGCTTGGCGGTTGGCGAACAAATCATCGTCAGTGAATTTATCGACACCATGAGTGAGGCCTATGCGTGGGCCGACGTGGTGTTGAGTCGCGCCGGTGCCAGCACGCTGGCCGAGCTGAGTGCGATTGGCATGCCGGCGATTCTGGTGCCTTACCCGTTTGCGGCTGACAACCATCAGGCTGTCAATGCCGAGCAAATGGCAGCAGTGGGTGCCGCCAGCGTGTTAAGTCAAAAACAGTTAACCGCAGAATCACTGCGAACACTATTGGTGAATGTTGTGGGCAATCGTCCACAACTTTTGCAACAAGCTGTTGCCGCCCGCAACGCCAGCAAGCGCGATGCAGGCAGCACAGTAGCCCGTTTATGTCTGGAGGCGTGCAATGGCTGAGGCCGGCCTGAATCTTTCCCGCAGCACTGGCAACATTCCGGAAATGCGCCGCATCCGCAATATCCATTTCATCGGTATCGGTGGTGCTGGCATGAGCGGCATCGCGGAAGTGCTGCTTAACCAGGGCTACGCGATTTCCGGTTCCGATCTGGGTGAATCAGCAACGACGCGTCGCTTGCGTTCACTGGGCGCCACCGTGCATATCGGCCACAAAGTCGAGAATCTGGGTGCTGCTGATGTAGTGGTGGTATCAACAGCGGTGGACAGCAGCAATGCTGAAATCAAGACCGCCATCGAGCAACGCATTCCCATCATCCGCCGCGCTGAAATGCTGGCAGAGCTGATGCGCTATCGCCATTCCATCGTAATCGCCGGCACGCACGGCAAAACCACTACCACCAGTTTGATTGCGTCCCTGCTGGCCCAAGGCGGCATGGACCCTACCTATGTGATTGGTGGCTTGCTGACCAGCGCCGGCACCAATGCCAAGCTCGGTGCCAGCCGCTACATGGTGGCTGAAGCCGATGAAAGTGATGCGTCGTTCCTGCATCTGTTGCCGATGGTCGCGGTAGTCACCAACATTGATGACGACCACATGGCCACCTATGACGGTGACTTTGAAAAACTGAAGCAGACCTTTGTCACCTTCCTGCACAACCTGCCGTTCTACGGGCTGGCCGTGTTGTGCGTCGACGATCCGGTGGTGCGCGAGATTATGCCGCTGGTTTCGCGCCCGGTGCTGACATACGGATTTTCCGAGCAGGCGGATTTCCGCATCAGCGATGTCGTGCAGAAAGAGCGTGTCACCAGCTTTGCAGTGCAACGTCCTGGGCATGCCGACAAGTTGCCAATCACGATCAACATGCCTGGCATTCACAATGTGCTCAATGCAACCGCAGCGATTGCAGTGGCCACCGATGAGAAGATTGCCGACCACCACATTCAGGCCGGCATTATGGCGTTCCAGGGAGTGGGTCGTCGCTTCGACGTGCAGCCGCCACTGCTGTGCAAACGCGGCACGGTGATGCTGGTGGATGATTACGGCCATCACCCGACTGAAGTTGCTGCCAACATCCGCGCGATACGTGATGGCTGGCCTGGCAAGCGTCTGGTGATGATCTATCAGCCGCATCGCTACAGCCGTACCCACGATCTCTACGATGATTTTGTCGATGTGCTCAATGAAGTTGATCTGCTGCTGATGCTGGAAGTGTATTCGGCCGGTGAAAAAGCCATAAAAGGCGCCGACAGCAAAAACCTGTGCCGCAGCATCCGCCAGCGCGGCCGGCTTGATCCGGTATTGGTGAAGAAGCCGGAAGAACTCAAGCAGATCCTCAACGATGTGCTGCGCGACGGTGACATTCTGGTGACACAGGGCGCCGGCAGTATCGGCGCGCTTTGCAAACAGTTGGCAGCGGAGGGTCTTGGCAATGGCTAAGCTCTGGTCGCCTCAGCGTTATGGACGAGTGGCCGTGGTAATGGGCGGCACTTCGGCTGAGCGCGAGATTTCGCTGATCAGCGGCACAGCTGTGCTGGAATCGTTGTTGCGTAGCAATGTTGATGCTTATGGCATTGATGCTGACAGCACTTTGCTGCAGCAGTTGATGAGTGAAAGACCTGCTCGTGTGTTCCTGATGTTGCATGGCCGCGATGGCGAAGACGGCAAGCTGCAAGGCGCACTGGAATGGATGCAGCTGCCTTATACCGGCAGTGGCGTGCTGGCCTCCGCAATGGCGATGGACAAGATTCGCAGCAAGTTGCTGTGGCTGCAGTTGGGCCTGTCGACTGCCGACTATGTTGAACTCAATGAACACTCTGACTTTGCTTCAGTGCTGGAAAGGCTGGGCCCGTGTTTTGTGAAGCCGGTATTTGAAGGCTCCAGCATCGGCATCGGTACGGCTGAAACTGTGGAGCAACTGCAAAGCGCGTGGCACAGGGCCAGTGAATTCGATGGCCATGTGATGGCCGAAAGCTGGATTCGCGGACGTGAATACACCGTCACTGTGCTGGGCGATGCAGTGCTGCCGGTGATCGAGCTGGAAAGCGCCAACAAGTTTTACGACTTCGAAGCCAAGTACGTAAGCGACGCAACCCGCTATCACTGCCCGGCACCACTGACTGCTGACAAGACTGCCGAAATCCAGCAGCTGGCACTGGCTGCCTATCAGTCACTCGGCTGCTCCGGCTGGGGTCGCGTGGATGTGATGCAGGACAACGACGGCAAGTTCTGGTTGCTGGAAGTCAACACTGCGCCTGGCATGACGAGTCACTCACTGGTGCCTATGGCAGCCAAAGTGGCTGGTCTGGATTTTGATGCGTTGGTGCTGCAGATATTGCATTCCTCGTGCGGGAAGGAGGCAGCGCATGGATAGAGCGATGACTCCTGGTGCCAGACCGCTGCGCCGGCAGGCGCCACCGAGAGCGATTGAGCGTCTGGAGGTGACAGACAGCAACCGTATTACGTTGGGGCGCGTGCTGGTAGTGATATTCAGCGTGGCTGTGCTGGTGGTTGTCGGCTATGGCGTGAACGTGGCTGTGCAAAAAATCAATTCGCAGAAGATAGAAAAAGTGCACATAGAAGGAACACTTGCCTTTGTTACAGAAGAGCAAATCAAGCAAGCCATCGGCGCTGACGTGAGTGGCAACCTGATCTCGGTAAATCTTGATCACATCAAAAAACAGCTCGAAGACTTGCCCTGGGTGCGTGCAGCAGAGATTCGTCGCCAATGGCCCGATGCGCTCAGCATCACCGTGGAAGAAGAAATTGCCATTGCGCGCTGGGGCAGCAAGCAGTTGCTCAACCAGCAAGGTCAGGTATTCGAGCCTGACAACATTGCTGAACTGCAGCAGTTGCCGCTGTTGTCAGGCCCGGATCACAGCGAGTCAAAAGTGATGCGCCAATA
>CANCGR010000219.1 GCA_947377625.1 Gammaproteobacteria bacterium
CGACAACGCCGGATGCTGCATCGTCAGTCCTTTCACATGCGCTTCATACAAAACCGTATCACTCTTGCGCACACGGTTCTTGCGCGGCGCCGGCAGAAAGCTGGGTACTGCCACCACACATTTGGGCATGTAAGCCGCATTGTCGCGCGCATCAAAACTCAAATCTTCATCGGGTGAATCCAACTGGTAACCGTAATGCAAATTGCACCACGCAAAGTTGCCCACCAACTGTTTCGCATAAGGATCGAGCAACAACTTGTGATGATTGAACCGATGGCCCAGCTCCGGTTGATAAGGCCCATAGACGCGATAGCCATAGACAGTGCCGGCAGGCATGTCAGGCACATAACCATTCCATACGTGACTGGTGCAATCAGGCAACTCAAGGCGTTGCAACTCCTGACTGCCGTCGGCGTTGAAGATGCACAGCACTACTTTTTCAGCGTGGGCGGAATACAACGCGAAGTTGACGCCGTTACCGTCCCAACTACTGCCTAATGGGTGGATGATGCCTGGTTGGATTTCGTACTTAATCATTTTTGTGCCTTGGATATGTGGGTGGCCTCTGGCGGGTATAGGGTTCGCCAGAGGCTTCAAATATCTTTGCGCGTTCAAAAGAAAGAATCTTGCGATGAACTCGAGAGCCTTGGGCAGATAAGCAGTCATGAACTTCCATAACTAATGCCCTTTCACAAAATACAACGTAGCCAGGGAAGGCAACTCAACGCACAGGCTCCACTGCTGGCCATTAGCCGGAATCGGCTCAGCATCTAGACCACCACTGTTGCCATTGTCACCACCGCCATAAATCGCAGCATCAGTATTGAGTATTTCCAGATAGCGCCCTGCTGCAGGCACGCCTACGCGATAAGTCTTGTGTTCCATCGGTGTGAAGTTGACGACGCACAACACGGAAGGTGCGCCCTCGCCTGCATGGCGCCAGAAGCTGAAGATCGAATGGTGGTAATCATTGGCATCAACCCAGGCAAAGCCCGCGTCGCTGGTATCGAGTTGATAAAGGGCTGGCTGTTGTGCAAGCGTGCGATTGAGATCACGCACCAGGGTTTGCATGCCGCTGTGCAGCGGATATTGCAGCAGATGCCAATCGAGGCTCTTGTTGTGATTCCACTCATCAAACTGCGCGAACTCAATGCCCATGAACAAAAGTTTTTTGCCGGGATGTGCCCACATAAACGCCAGATAACTGCGCATCGTCGCGAACTTCTGCCAGTCGTCGCCGGGGATGCGATTGATGATCGAACGTTTGCCGTGCACCACTTCGTCGTGACTGAGCGGCAGAATGAAATTCTCGCTGAAGGAATACAGCAAGCTGAAGGTCATTTCGTTGTGATGGTATTTGCGATGCACCGGTTCGCGGCCGAGATAACGCAGGGTGTCGTTCATCCAGCCCATGTTCCATTTGAAACCGAAGCCCAGACCGCCGTATTCGATGTAACGGGTCACGCCGGGCCAGGCGGTGGATTCTTCGGCGACCATCATCACGCCAGGATGGTTGCGATAGGCACGCGCATTAACTGCGCGCAGCAAGGCCAAGGCACCGAGATTTTCGCGGCCACCGTGCGGGTTGGGAATCCACTCGCCCTCATTGCGGCTGTAATCGAGATAGAGCATTGACGCTACTGCATCGAAGCGCAGGCCGTCGATGTGGAATTCCTGCAGCCAGAACATCGCGTTGCTGAGCAAGTAGCTTTGCACTTCGGCGCGGTCGTAGTTGTAGATGCAGGTGTTCCAGTCAGGATGGAAGCCCTGCCGTGGGTCAGCGTGTTCATACAGATGCGTGCCGTCAAAACGGGCGAGGCCATGTTCATCAGTCGGAAAATGGCCGGGCACCCAGTCAAGCAAAATGCCAATGCCGAGTTGATGCGCAGTGTCGACAAAAAAGCGGAAGTCATCAGGACTGCCAAAGCGGCTGGTGGGCGCAAACATGCCGAGCGGTTGATAGCCCCACGAGCCTTCAAACGGGAACTCGCTGATTGGCATCAGCTGCAAATGCGTAAAGCCCTGCTCTTTCAGATAAGGCAGCAAGGTGTCTGCCAGCTCACGATAGCTCAGTTGTTGCCAGCCGTTTTTGCGTTGCCACGAACCGGCATGCACTTCATAAATGCTGACCGGTGCATCGTGGGTGGTGGCGGTGCGGCGCTGTGTTATCCACGCTTTGTCCTGCCATTGGTACGCACAATCCACCGGCACGATCGACGCGGTGGCCGGTGGCAGTTCCATCTGGCGCGCATAAGGGTCGGCTTTCAGCGGCAGCAAGTAACCTGCAGCGTCATGCAATTCATATTTGTAGCGCGCACCACTGCTCATGCCGGGTTTGAAGATGGCCCAGATGCCGCTGTTGGCTTGGGGCTGCATCAAATCAACGCGGCCATCCCACAGGTTGTGATCACCGACCAGTGCTACTTGCGAGGCATTGGGTGCCCACACCGCAAAGCGCACGCCTTTGACGCCGTTGTGAGTGCAATGATTGGCCCCCAGCAAACGCCAGGCTTGTTCGAGCGTGCCATTGTTGAAGAGATAGAGATCTTTGGGATCGAGCAGCAACTCACTCATCGCGGCCGTTCCTTTGCCAGCACTTGCAGCATCTGCAGTGCGACCGGATCGGAAAAAATTTCGGTGAGTGAGTGCGGCAGCTTGCGCCGCCAATTGGCATATTCATTACTGGTTCCTGGGATATTGACCGGACTGTCGGCACCACTGAGATCATCGAGTTGCAATGACAACAGCAAGGAGGCTGTGCGGCCACAAGCTTGAGTCAGGGCAACGGTCAGATCCGGATCGAGCGGGCGCTCGACATCGCGGTTGTGCCAGGCCGAGGGTAACAGTTGTTGCTCGGCCAGCCACTGTAGCATTTGGCGTTTTTCGCCTTGGCGGTATTCGGTTTCCTGCTGCAGCTTGGCATCGTTTTCAGCCAAGCCAATGCGGCGACGCAGCAACAGATCAGTGCGATTCCACCATGTGGCCAATGGTGGCACATCATGGTTGGCAATCATCGCCAGCGCTTGCCGCTTGTAGTGTTCGGGCTTGCGGAAATGCCAGCCATCATATTTCTCGAAATAGAACACGCAATTGGAATAGATCAGTGCAGGGTCAAGGTAGTTACGGATTTCCGGCGGCACCACACCGAGGTCTTCGCCGATCACCATGCAATGATTGCGCACGCTTTCCAGCCGCAAAATTGCAAACATCACATCAACCGGATAGTGCACATAGGCGCCGTCAGATGTGGTGCCGTCATTGGGGCACCACCACAGCCGCATCAGCGACATGACATGGTCGATGCGCAGCGCCCCGCATGCACGCATGTTGCTGCGCAACAACGCAATGAAATGACTGAAACGCTGCTGCACCAATACCGCTGGTTTCAGCGGCGGCAAGCCCCAGTTCTGGCCCAGCGGCGTAAAATGATCAGGCGGCGCGCCAATGCGGGCCGCATCGCAAAACAAGTCCAGATTGTTCTGCACTTCACTGCCATCACTGCTGCTGCCTACTGCCAGATCACGCACCAGCCCCAAGTCCATTTTCAATGCCACGGCGCTGTGCTGGCAGGCAGTCAATTGCTCGTTGGCCAGCCATTGCAGATAAAGATGGAAACCAGCGTCGGCAAACTCTGCTTCCGGCCGAATGCCAAGCGCCGCCTGCATCACCGCGAAGTCATGCAAAGCCCTGCCACCGGCACTGCGAAATTCATGGAAGGCCCGCAAGCGCGGCGAATTGGCGCCCGCTTCATGCAGGCAGAATTGTTTGTACATCAGCGCCAACAACGGCAACTTGATGGCAGCAATGCCGATGTAGTCCACATGCGAGGTTGCCCGCAAACTCGCCAGCTGATGCTGGAGGTGCTGGGCCGTGAACAGGGTCTGTACCGGCAAGCCGGCAAAGTCTTCACACAGCGGCAATGCTATATAGAGCGGATTCAGAAAACGGCGATCACTGGGGCTGTACGGGCTGGCATTGTCGGGATAGCGCAGATCCAGATAGTGCAAAGGGTTGAGCAGCAGGAACGAGCTGCCGGCGCGCTGCGCCAATGTGGTCAATGCCAGCAGGTCAGCAAAATCACCAATGCCCCAGTTCTGTTGCGAACGCACGCTGTATAACTGCAGCGACAAGCCCCACAGCCGCTTGCCATCATGCAAGGCTTGCGGTTGCCAGCATTGCGCTGGCGCTACCACCAGCAGGGTTTGGGTATTGCTGCTGCCATGGGTGAGTTCGAGCGTGTGATAACCGGCCGCCAGCTCGCCCAAAGGCAAACTACGAGTTCCATAAGTGGCGTCGGGCGGATTGTTGGCAGTCGATAGCAGTTGTGCCGGTTCGATATAACCTTTGCTGGTTTGCCCTGAGTCAAGCGTCAATTGCCATTGCAAAGTCAGCGGCAGATCGGCGGTCGCCAGATTCAGCGGCAATATGCACTGTCCTGGTGCCAGCACATAGACAGGTGGCAACAATTGGGTGCGTGCGGTGAGTTCGCGCTGACTGAGCAATGCATCGACATCAGCGGCTGACACCGGGTTGATGCCCATGCAACGCAGCATGTGCAAACGGCTAACCAAGCTGGTGTGAGCCACATTGCCGGAAAATTCGATGAATTCGCTGGCGACACCAAAACTGAGCAGCAAGGCGTCAAGCCTGGGCGAATCAAGGGCGCTGTTGCCGGTTGCACTACTCTCTGTCACTGCGTTATGCCCCATTGTTGCACCAGACTTGCTCATCGTGCCTGATTGTTGTGCAAACTTGATAAATGATCAGTAAAGGGCTGCGCCCTCAGCTTGGGACTGCAAGAAGCAAGCCCAAGATTGGCAGTGACTTTAATTACTCTTGGCTTATTGGTCCTCCAGTGCAAACACGAACAAGCCGGAGCCTGCTGACACTGCAAGATACTGCTTGCCGTTGATCTGGTAACTCATCGGCCCGGACGCCACCTGCCCGCCCAGATTGGCACGCCAGAGTTCTTCGCCGGTCTTGGCATTGAGTGCGTAGAAGAAGCCTTCCCTGCCACCGGCAAACACCAGATTGGTGGCGGTGCTGAGCACACCACTGTCGGTGACATCAGTCATTTCATGGCGCCACACCACATCGCCGGTTTTGGGATCAATGGCCTGGATGGCGCCATAGCCCTCTTCATGAATGCGCTGGTTGACCGTCTTCACACTCAGGGCCGGCACGTTCATGGTGGGGAACGCGCCGACATATTGTTGCCCTGCGGTGTAGGTAACCGGGCGCTTGGTGTAGACCGAATAAGTGTCCATCCAGGTGGGCACGTAGAACAAACCAGTTTGCGGGCTGTAAGACGGCGGGTACCAGTTGGTGGCCCCCTGGTTGTTGGGCATGATGAAGGTGCCGGTTTCGCTGGGCCCCAGTGCCCGGATCGGCCTACCCTTCTTGTCAAAGCCGCTCATCCAGTTCACCGATACAAACGGTTTGCCGAGCAGGAAGCTGCCGTTGGTGCGATCCAGTACATAGAACACGCCGTTGCGGTTGGCCGTCATCAATACTTTGCGTGGCTTGCCGTTCCAGTCGATGTC
>CANCGR010000220.1 GCA_947377625.1 Gammaproteobacteria bacterium
CAGCATCGTCAGCATCGGCGTTTGGCGTGCGTTCCCGCTCAAGGCCGAAGCAGTTATCGCGGCAGGGTCCAGCTCAACAAACATCAGGCAACAGGCCGAGCCATAGCGCTGGTTGCGGTTGAATTCCAGTTGCAGCATTTTCTCAAGCAATGCGCGATTAGCCAGTTTGGTGCGCAAATCGCCATAGGTCAGCGATTCGAGATCACTGATACTCAGCAAAAGTTTGCGCTCGGCCTGAATGCGGAAATACTCGGGCACACACGCCAGCATGGAAATAACCAACGTGACGCCGATTACCCTCGTCACGAAAATGTTTTCGTATCGCGTGACATCAAAATCGAACATGCCGTGCCAAATTGCTATGGTAAACAGCAGCAACAGGATGACCCAGACCAAACCGCGCAGCCTGCCATTCAGAAACAACGCAATCGACGGAAAAACGAAATAGTAGAGCGGGCCGGTGTTTTGCAAACCTCCACTGTGAAACAAGTACAAACACAGCAAGGCCATCGTGCCGGTGGTGAAATGTTTGGCCAGTGAATACCAGCGCGCGAACCAGATTACGGCATAGCCAACCGCGATAACGCCGGCAAAAGTAAACAAGACCTCGCCATGCGGGACTTCACCGACCGTTATCGAATAGAAACCAAATATCACAAGAAACAGCAGCACCAGCGCGCAATAAAGGCCGCATAACAGGAAACTGCGGTGGTCGCTTGCCTCGACACCGAGTTCCATTCTTTCCTGCACCGGCTGAGGGATAGCCCACAAAGGCTCCTGGTTCAGGTTGAAATTGCGATTCACCATGTTTGCAACGTCCGTTCTACATCCACTTTCAATGACTCGCCTGTTACTGCTTGCTTGCTCAGGCTTGCTATTATTTTTCGATAAAATCAGGTCTGCAAAAGCAGGTTACCGTTCAAATTGACGGCACAACATTACCCAGGCTTTGCCATTGTGCCGGTGTATTGAAATTCCTGAATTCCTGCAAGGATACTGCTGCATCATCAACCGGCTCTGCCTGCGTAAACTCCAGTAAGGCCCGCAGTGAGCGCTGCCCCCCCAAATGTCTTTCATCCCTGAACAGTTGCTGCACATGCAGATAGAGGCTTTCACTGGCCGGCAGTATGCAAGGAAAAATCTGGTTGCGAAAGCGAGCCCCCCGCCCCGCCACTGCACCGGTCAGCAGCTTTTGCAGGGTTGGCAACGTCAACAGCGGCATATCGACCGGAATCAGTAGCATAGGCGCCCCATCAAGCTGTGCGCGCTCATGCAAGCAGCTCAGCAGCGACAGCACGGCCCCCGGCGGGCCGCAATGAGGCAGCAGGTCTACCACACCCAGCGCATGTTCCGGACGGCCACTGACAAAGACCTGCTGCGCACCGGTAGCCTGCAACAGCTTGAGTGCACCCTGCAGCAAACTTTCACCCTGCCACTGCAACAGTGCCTTGTCTTGCCCCATGCGGCTGGACTTGCCACCGGCCAACACCGCAGCCCTCAGCATTTACTGCCCCTGGGGCGGCAACATCCGCACGTCGCGCTGGGGCACCGCAATCGCGATGGCATTTTGTTGCAGCGTAGTATGAATGGCAGCGTTGGTCTGCACGCGGGTCTGGAACAAATGCGCAGTGGCAGTCCAGTACCGCAATCCCAAGGTGTATCCATTGGCGCCGAAATCCTGGATGCCTACTTGCGGCGCGCGTGCTGTGCTAACGCCCGCCTGCGCGGCAATCGCCACTTTGATCAACTCCACTGCCTTGAGCGGATCACAGCCATAGGCAACATCCAACGTCATTTCAACAATGCTTTCATGGTCAGAGTTGTGGATGATCTCGCCCACAATATGATGATTGGGAATCATGATGCGCACGTCGTCTTCACTGGCAAGAATAGTGTTGCCCAGGCGCACCTGTTTCACCACGCCGCTCACGCCTTTTACGGTAATGGTATCGCCCACCACGAAGGGTCGGGTGACCACGATGGTCACACCCGCTGCGTAATTCGACAGCATGCGCTGCATCGCCAGGCCAGCACCCAATGACACAGCCCCGATGGCGGCAACAAAGGGCGCCACACTGACGCCCAGCTTGCCGAGCGCAATCACCGCCACCATCGTCATCAGCAGCACCTTGGCCGCACTGGCAGTGAAGCGGCTCAGCGTGACATCGATGTTGTGCTTCACCATGAAGGCTTCAACCATGTTGCCGAGCTTGCGCGCCAGCAACAAACCCAGCAGCAGAATGATCACAGCGCCCACCAGCGAGAAACTGTATTCGACCAGGTACTGCTCAATCTGCTTGTAGATGCTCTGGAATTCGGCGAGTTGCTGTTCCATGTTCAACCTTCAATCGATGATGTTGTATTTTTTTGTGGTTCTGTTTCCGAGCCATCGCTGTAACGCGCGAAGCGCTGGCGTTGCCCGTGCACTTGATCAGCACGCGGCCACGGCCAGCCACCGAAATGATCACGCTGATAATCATTGAAAGCCTGCACCAGCTCTTCACGGGTATTCATTACAAACGGGCCGTGTTGCGCCACCGGCTCATTGATCGGACGCCCTTGCAACATGAGTAGTCTTGCCGGCTTGTTGCCATTGCGGATCGCCAATGCTTCATCAGAGCGCAAACGCATACTGTGCATGACCTTCACCGTCTTGCCGTCGAAGCTGGCATCAACGCCTTCAAAAAAATACAGCGCGCGATTCAGGCCACTGCTGGCAGCCGGCAACGTCCACTGCGCATCGGCATCAAGATCAATAACCCATGCTGCCACTTCATTGACAGCATCACTAGCCCACGAATGCGGGGGTGGCGTCAGTGCGCTGGTCTGGCTGCCCTTGCTATCACGATAGTTGCCGGCAGTAATTTCAATCCGGATGTTACGGCCTTGCTCGTCCTGCTCTTGCACACGCGGCAATTGCGTATTCCAGAACATCAGAAAATGCGGCGGTGCCATTTTGTTTTTTGCCGGCAGGTTCAACCACAACTGAAACAACAGCAAAGGATTTGCATTCTTCTCATCCAGCAACGGAAACATTTCGCTGTGCTGCACGCCTTTGCCTGCGGTCAGCCACTGCACATCGCCTTCACCATAACGGCCAGCTGCGCCGAGCGAATCGGCGTGATCCACCAGGCCCTGCTGCACGATGGTGATGGTTTCAAACCCGCGATGCGGGTGCACCGGAAAGCCTGGCACCACATCGCCGTGATACATGCGAAAGCCGTCCTTGATTTCAAAGTCCATGCCGATGTTGCGACCTGCCAACGACGTAGCCGGCCCGAAGCTGCCATTGCCGCGTGGAAACTGGTCATGGTGATAAGCGCAGAACAAAAACGGATCATAGGTCTGCCACTGAAAGCCCAACGGTTTGATATCAAGAATCATTTCATCCCCCAATTTAGTTGCCACACCGACACCAGCGACACATAGAGCAATGCGGCAATCAATACTGAACACACCACAAACATTACTGGCTGCTCGCGCAACATGTCGAACGCAGTACGTCGCTTGCCGGCCGCGAGTTGCTCCTGCCAGCGCTGACGCGACTCCAGCGCGCGCTGCTGCGCATAGCCGTTCAACAGTTCTCTGGCCAGCGTCAGCTGATTGTTGTCGCGCAGCCACAGCGTGGGCGGAGAAATGCCGAAGAAGCCGCCACCGGTTTCGTAATAGTCGATGGCATTGGCCTCGAGCAAACTGTGAATATCGGCCAGCTCATCGTCAGGCACATTCCACAAACTCATCAACCGCTGCGCCATCAGGTATGCGCCCCGTAGAAATAAGCGATCAAGCGCCCGGCGGCCAACGTGGACATCCAGATCAGCAGCGACAGCCACGCCGACAGCTTGACCGCGCCCGGCACGTCCGCATGGGCGTCCCAGCGATGCTGGTCGCGCAGCAGCACGATATGCATCCACAGCGCATTGAGACCACCCACCGGAATCAGCACCAGCTTGGCCAGAAAAGCCGCGTTGCCGGAATATTCCAACGGCATGAACAAAAACAGCAAGCCACCGCTCACCACGACTCCGGCAAACAGCCACCACAGGCTCGGGATCACATGCTGCATCAGCATGCTGACCGGCACACGTTTATGCACACCCAGCAGGCGCAGGTCCAGCAGGGCGATGCCGCCAAAAAAGCCACCGGTCATGACAATGTGGAAAACTTCAGCAGCCGGAAACCCCCAGATCAGGGAGTTCAGCCACTGCGTAATTGCGGAGTCGTTAAGCGTTGCAAACATCGGAATACCTCGTTGGCCCATGTTAACCCAGGCACCCCCGATTTGCCCTGTTCAGCCGGGATTTCGGCTGCGTGGCAGCCCTTATGACCTTGTGCTTTAATTCAAGGACTCCCTTCAGTAGAGGACATCTGGATGCACACCCTACGGACCCCAATACTTTCCCGCAAATCCACTTTGGCACTGTTCGCTGCAATCGCATTTACAGTGGGTATCAGCACCACCCAGGCCGCTGACAAACCCGGCTACAGCGTGGTCGAAACCGTACCGCCCAGCGCCAGGGAGCTGGTGATCCCCTACACCAAATACAAACTCGACAACGGCCTCACCGTGATCGTGCATGAAGACCACAGCGACCCCATCGTGCATGTCGATGTGACTTACCATGTGGGCTCGGCGCGTGAAGAACCCCAGCGCTCCGGCTTCGCGCATTTCTTCGAGCACATGATGTTCGAAGGCTCACAGCATGTCGGCGACAAGGAACATTTCCGCACTGTCACCGAATCCGGCGGCACCCTCAACGGCTCCACCACCGAAGACCGCACCAACTATTTTGAAACCGTGCCCAGCAACATGCTCGAGCGCATGCTATGGCTGGAAAGTGACCGCATGGGTTTTCTGTTGCAGGCGGTGACGAAGGAAAAATTTGAAGTGCAACGCGCCACCGTCAAGAACGAACGCGGCCAGAATGTCGAGAACCGCCCTTATGGACGCTTCGGCGAAGTCAACAACGCAGCACTGTATCCGCCTTCACATCCGTATTCGTGGCCAGTCATCGGTTACCCGGTTGATCTGGATGCCGCCAACGTCGACGACCTCAAACGTTTCTTCCTGCGCTGGTACGGACCCAACAATGCCACGCTCACCATCGGTGGTGATGTGAAGAGCGAAGAAGTAGTCGCGCTGGCAGTGAAATATTTTGGCGAAATTCCGGCTGGTCCAGCCGTGAATGCTGTCAGCTTTCCCGCACCAGTGCTCACCGCCGACCGTTATGTGTCGTATGTGGATGAGAACATCCGTTTCCCGGCACTGTTGTTTACCTGGCCCACTGTGGCGCTCAGCAATCCTGACCACGTGGCGCTGGATGCCCTTAACAGCATCATTGCCGACGGTCGCAAATCCTTTCTCTACAAACAATTTGTGCTGACTCGCAAAGCCATCCAGTCGAGCGGTTTCAGCCCCAACGATGAACTGGGTGGCACCTTCACCTTGTTCGTACTGCCCTTCCCCGGCATTTCGCTCAGCCAGTTCGAGACTGAACTGCGTGC
>CANCGR010000221.1 GCA_947377625.1 Gammaproteobacteria bacterium
CTACACCAAGCTGAACCAGTTGGCGGCAGCGCTCGAATGTGTCGACAAACTGCTGGCACTCAACCCGGGCAGTACCGGCGGCCTTGCCAACAAGGCCAGCCTGTTGCTGAAAATGGGCGAGGTTGAAGCGGCGGTGGCATTGTTCGAACAAGCGGCTGCGACCGATCCGGAATCTGAACACATCAAAGGCATGAACCTGTTCGCGATGAACTTCCTGCCCACGCCGGCGCCCGATCGCATGCTGGCGTTGGCAAAGCAATTTGGTGAATGTGTCAGCCACAAGATTGCGGTGCGCTATACGCACTGGCTGTGCCCGCGCGACAGCGAAACAGTGCGGGTCGGCGTGGTGTCAGGTGATCTGCGTGGCCACCCGGTGGGCTATTTTTCGGAAAGCTTGTTCACCGAGCTGGCGAAACACAACATCGAGCTGCATGCCTTCGTCAGCAACCACAAGCGCGATGCCTTGACGGACAGGCTGCGCCCGCATTTCAAATCATGGACCAGTCTGCACAACATGCGTTTCTCGCTGGCCGCCAAGCGCATCCATGATGCCGGCATCCATGTGCTGATTGATCTGGCCGGGCACACCAATGACAACCTGCTGCCGGTGTTCGGCTACAAGCCGGCACCGGTGCAAGTGTCGTGGCTCGGCTACTCGGCCACCATTGGCATGAGCGCAATCGATCATTTTCTGTGCAGCGACAAGTGTGCTCCGGTAGGTGAGCAGGCGAATTTCCTTGAGCCACTGCTCAGGCTCAGCCCTACTCACCTGTGCTTCACGCCGCCGCCTTATGCGGTGGAGGTGGCACCCTTGCCGGCGCAGACTGCCAAGACCGTCACGTTCGGCTGCTTCAACAAGCTCGCCAAACTCAATGCGCGCGTGCTGGACGTGTGGAGCCGCATCCTGGCGCAGGTGCCCAAAAGCCGCTTGCTGTTGAAGACTGCTGAACTGGGCACCGAGCAGGTGCGCAACCGGTTCTATGCGGAATTTGCGCGGCGCGGCATCGACCGGGAGCGCTTGCTACTGGAAGGCAGCTCACCCTACGAAGACATGCTGCGACGCTACCACGACGTGGATCTGGTGCTGGACCCGTTTCCCTATCCTGGCGGCACCACCAGTGTTGAAGCGATGTGGATGGGGGTGCCGGTGCTGACGCTGGCCGGCACCACGCTGTTATCGCGCCAAGGTGCGGCGCTGGCGCAGGCGGCTGGCCAAAAAGCGTGGGTAGCCAAAGACGAGGACGATTACGTCAAAAAAGCCTGTTACCACGCCAAGCAGCGCGCCAAACTGGCCAAGCTGCGTGCCGGCTTGCGTGATCAGCTGCTGCAATCGCCGCTGTTTGATGCGCCGGCTTTGGCGGCAGAACTGGAGCGCACGTTCCGGCATTTGTGGCAGCAATCGAATCAGCAATGGCAGGACAGTCACCGCCGCTGAATTCTGCCGGCAGCAGTATTACTGCTTCACCGGTTTTTTCTGCAGCATGCGTTGCAGTGTGCGACGGTGCATGCCCAAGGTGCGGGCCGTGAGCGAAATATTGCCGTCGTGTTGTTGCAGCACGCGCTGGATGTGTTCCCACGCCAGACGTTTCACCGACAAGGTTGCCGGTTCTTGTGCATGGATGTTCTGCGGGTCTGTGCTAACAAGACCGAGTTTGGCCAGGATCTCGTCGGCATCGAGCGGTTTGCAGGCATAGTCAAACGCACCGGCCTTGATCGCAGTTACTGCCGTAGCCACTGACGCATAGCCGGTCAGCATCAGGATGCGCAACGCAGGATTGAGTGCCAGCAACGGCGTAATGCAATCCAGGCCGGATTCCTCGGCAATCTTCAAATCGACAATGGCATAGGCGGGTGGGCAAGCGTGAGCCAGCTGCAAGGCGGTCACACTGTCGGTAGCGCATAACACTTGATAACCGCGACGTGACAAGGCTCGCGCCAGTGTTTCAACAAAAACCTGATCATCATCGAGCAGCAGAATGCCGCTTGCCTCATGCATGGCTGTGCACCAGCGGGACTTCAATTACTGTGAGTGTGCCGTGTGGTTGCTGCGGATAAAGACTGACGCTGCCCCCCAAGCGGTTCAAGGTGGCCTGACTTAACACCAGCCCCACGCCCATGCCATCGGGTTTGTTGCTGATGATGGTAGTGCCGAGCAGTTCCTGCACTTCACGCGCAACCCCGGGCCCTTTATCGCGCACCTGCAGTTGCCAGTGTTGTGCTTGCCAGTTCGCCGTGATGCTGATGCCGGCCGGGCTGGCATCAGCGGAGTTGTTGAGGATGTTGATCAAGGCTTGTTCCAGCGTTGTATCTGCCGCAATTTGCGGGCTGTGGGTGTCGGGCAGCGTGAACTGGCACGGGACTTCCGGGCGCAACAATTGCCACTGTTGCACCATGGTTTTCAGAAATGCTGTCAGCGGCTGCAGTTGCAAGGGCTGGTGCTTGAAATCCGCTTTGCGTGCCAGGCTCTGCAGTGTTACCCGGCAGGTGTTGACCTGATTCTGCAAGGTGGCGAGATCACGTTGCAGCAAAGGTTGGTCGCTGTGCTCCAGCACCATGTCTTTCAGTAGCACCGCCATGGTTGCCAACGGTGTTCCCATGGCATGGGCGGTGCCGGCCGCCTGGGTAGCCACCGCCAGAATCTGTTCGTTGCGCAAGGTTTCTTCACGATACTGGCGCAACTTCGCTTCGCGCTCGCGCAATTCGGCCGCGAGTTTCACGACGAAATAAATGATCAAGGTGGCACTGACCGCAAAGTTGAACCACATGCCCACGCTATGCAGATTGGGAACCGGATTGCCGCCCATCAGGTGATCGGCATGTTCACCAAGGTCGCTCGGCATGAAGGCAGGCAACGGTTGGTAGTAAAACAGCAGCAGCGAATAACTGCCCAGCGCGCTTACCGCCACTGCTGTGGCCTGCAGCCACGGCAGGGTTGCTGCGGCAATGGTGACGGGCACCAGCAGATAGGAGACGAAGGGATTGGTGGCGCCGCCGGTGAAATACAGCAGCACACACAAGCCCGCGACATCCAGCAACAAATGCAGCAGGAACTCCTGCTGGTTGGGCGATATTGCGCGTTTCAGTCGCAACAGCAGGGCGCCATTGACCAAGGCAAGCAAGCCGACGATCAATAGTATCAGGGGGTAGTTGAGGTTGAGTCCCAAACCAAAGCGCGCATAGGCCAGTGCTGCCAGTTGCAGGCCGGCCACAATGGCGCGGATCACCTGCAGGCGATAAAGGTTGAGATGCAAGGTGCTGTGGGAAGGGAAGGGAAGCACAGGAAAATCAGACCGATGCCCCTTGCGGAGCATCGTGACACTGGTTCAATTGGCGGGATGGTATTACCTCTTGAAACATCCCGCCATGCGGCATTTAGCCGCGCCCGGCAAGTTCAGCAGCAGCTTAGTAGTTGAACTGCATCTGCAAGCGCAGCGCATCTGCATCAAAGTGCTGGTAGTCGATGCGGCCCGCACGGTTGCCGGTGACCAGGTTGTTGCGATTCATGCGATGGTATTCGGCGGTAAATTCCACTTCCTTGGCGAGCAACCACTTGATACCCAGTTCGGTGTCATTGACCTTGTTGTAGGGCGAGTTGGTTTCCAGCTTGTTGGCACCGTCGTAATACTGCCAGCGCACGAAGGGCACCAGCGTGCCGTGGCTGGTGTTGAGCATGTACATCGCCTGCAGGTAACCGCCATCGACGTCCGCTTCGGTGATGGTGTTGGTGGCAAGATCAAGTTGTGGCGACTTGCCCCAGTTCCATTCGGCCTGCACGCCGAATGGCTGCGGGAACCACACTGCGCTCACGCCCACGCGCCGGTCACGGTAGCCCCACTGGTTTGCTACCGGAATCACCGGCGTCCTGCTGACATCGCCTGGTGCGCGGTAGGCGCCAGTGGTGGGCACGAATTCACCGGTGTAGGCCTGCAAGCTGGTTTCGAAGAACTGGCCGTTGTCGAACTTCCACGGATAGGTCACGCGCGCGACCCAGTGCATGCCGTCGTTGCGTTCGGCCTTGTTGAGGCCTTCGCCGTTGTAGGCGCCGAGCGCGAACAAGCCGTAGTTGCCGGTGTGCTTGAGGCCGGCACCGGTGATTTCGCTGAAGCGGGCCTGAATGTCTTTGGGTGTGTAGTAATAGAACACACCGGTGTCGCGCTCATCCTTGACGGCACTTTCAAACGCGTCAGAGCTGTCCAGTGTCATCCACGCCGAGCTGGACATCAGCTCCTGGAAACCGAATGGCACCTTGGCAGCGCCGATCCGCAGGCGATTCACTTTGTCTTCTGTCAGGTTGATGTCGCCATAGGCCTCGCGGATTTGCACCACGTTCAGGCTGCCGCCGATGGTGCTGGCAAAGTCCGGCTCCAGTTTGAAGCTGGCGCGCGAGCCAAGGCTGCCCTCGATCACCACACGGGCGCGGCGGATCACGATGTTCTTGTCGGCGTCGCCCAGCGAGTCCTGGTCGCCTACGGAGCGGTCGGTCCACAGGTTGATGCCACGGTCGCCACCGAGCATTTCGTTGTAGCGGATCTGGGCATAACCACGCATCTGGATGTTGTTGATCCAGGCATTCTTGCTCTGGCTGGCGACCAGACTGGCGATTTTCTCGTCTTGCTGTTTCACCTTGGTCTCCAGCGTGGACAGCTCAACTACCGGCACAGTGTTGGCTGACGCTGCAGTAGCGGTGGCCGGAATAGTGGCCGCAGAGGAGGCAGTCGCAGCTTTGGGGGCAGCGGCTGCATCGGTTACCGGGCGGAACGTGCCCATGCGAACGCGGTTCGCGCCTGGCTCGGCAAAGATCTGCTTGGTAGTGGCATCAACATACAGCTCCAGGTCACCTTCGGCCGCGCAGGCCAGATTGGCAGCCAGCAAAGCCAGCGAAAGGGAAAGGGTGTTGCGAGTGAAGCGGGTAATTCGCATAGGCCGTGTCCTAAGGTAAGTGAAGATAAAGATCTGGTGAGGCTTTACCGGTTTTTTACCGGAAAAGACGACAACCTGAGCACGGTCTTAATATAAAGAATCTTTATAAATTGCTTGTGAACGCACCAAAAGGATTTGGCGAAAATAAGGTAAAGAAATGATTAAGGCTTGTCTTAACAAGCCTTGGGTGATTTATGAAAGCTGTATTAATTTGCGAAGACGGGGAGTTTTAATATTCCCAATGCAGGTTGTTGCTCATCATTGATGAGTATTTGCGCATCGGTTCCTTGCGATTGCCCAGCACTACCAATGTGCCGTTGCCCATCGGCGTGATGGTGCCGGTGAAACGGTCATCACTGAAGGTGGTTTCCTTTTCCACCATTTGCGAGGGAATCATCATGACCGAGACCGGCCCGGTGTCGCCGCTGATGATCAGATGCATCGCCACTTGTTGGGCGATCCAGCAGTCTTTTGAGAAGTGCACTTGCATGGCATCGGTGGCTGGGCTGGATTCGAGTTGGGCTTTGATCACTGAACTCATGCGGGAGTTCACATCAGCCAG
>CANCGR010000222.1 GCA_947377625.1 Gammaproteobacteria bacterium
GCGGGCGGCGGACACGCTTACGCCTGCTGATCAGAAAAATTGATCCGGGTATCAAACCCGGAGGAGGAGATAACAATGCATAATCTTGCTGCGAGAACCGTCTTCTTCGTGAAGGATGCCGAGCAGGCACTCAGTTTCTACACGGCAACCTTGGGCTTTGCATTGGACTGGACTCATCAGGAGCAGGGCCGCGCATTCGTATTTCAAGTCAGCCTGTCCGGGTTTCAGCTGATCCTCAATCAAACTGAAGACTGGACGCAAGGCAGGGCAGGTCATGGCCGGGTGTTTATAGGGCTGGAGGATGACCAGGCAGAAGGATTCCTGCGCCACATCAAGGATAACGGTATCAAGACCACCATTTGCCACTGGGGCGAGCCAACACTTGTCATTCACGATCTGGATGGTAATGAACTTTTCTTTTGGTTGCCCGAGCGCGACCGCGCCAATCTGGAGGCCAAACTCGCCGCTGTTTGATGAAAGGTTGCCCGCATTGTTTGGGGTGGTCTTATGTTGCTGAGCTAACTCAATAAGGAGATAAAAATGGAACAGGCTGGGTTGGGAATTCCGCAAGGCGCAGTAGAAGCACTTAAAGCAGGCCACAAGGTAAAGGCGGTGAAGCTCACCAGAGAAGGGTTGGGCATTACGTTGAAGGATGCCTTGGCTGGCATAGATATTTACCTGAGCAACAACCCGGAAGTGAGGCAGGCCTTTGTGCAGAATAGTGTTAGATCAAACAGCCACACATCAAAGGCTTTCGTGATTGGTGCCATGCTTGTTTTGCTTGGCCTGATAGCCATGCTGTTCTTGACCAACAGATAATCCATCAAGCAAATTCACTCAGCTTCCACATATCTTGCTCACTGGCGATAGTAGTATGCCGCTTACCTGCACCAACACTGTAAGGCCTGCATGACCCAAGACACTCCCCCAAGTGCGTGGCAACTCTGGCTACGCCAGCCTCAGCGTGTGTGGTTGCGCAGGGCTCTGTTTCAAATTCATTTGTGGAGTGGCATCGGGCTCGGACTCTATGTTTTTTTTATCAGCGTTACCGGCAGCGTGCTGGTCTATCGCAACGAGCTGTACATGGCAGCTACTTCTGATACTGGCTACAAGTTGGTGTCAAAACTGATCGAGTTGCACGACGATCTGCTGGCCGGTGCCACGGGTCGCGCTGTCAATGGCGGCGGCGCGTTCGCTGTGTTGCTGATGGTGCTGACGGGCCTCGTGATCTGGTGGCCCGGTCTTGGCAGGTGGAAGCGTAGCCTAACGTTGCACCGGGGTGTTGGCTGGCGGCGCTTTATGTGGGATCTGCATAGCATGGTCGGCTTCTGGACCTTTGCCTTTCTGCTGGTGTTTGCGCTCAGCGGGCTTTATCTGTGTTTTCCCGACAGCTTCAGTGCGTTTGCCGATTGGATACAGCCGTTGACTGCCGACAATGCCGGCAGCCGCTGGGTCGACACTGTGCTTTACTGGCTCGCGTTTCTGCATTTTGGCCGCATCAACGGCATTGGTCTGCCGTGCAGCGGGCCTGGGCTGTGTGATCAGTCGGTGAAGGCGGTGTGGGCGTTCTTTGGCTTGGCGCCGGCCTTTATGTTTGTGACTGGCGCAACCCTGTGGTGGAACCGTGTGCTGCGGCGCTGGTGAGACAGTGCAACAAGCGATGAACAGGCAAGGATATCAATCAAGGGAGCCACACAATGCAAATAGACGAGATGATTGCAGCCATTCAGGCCAAGCTCGGCGTGCAGGTAGACGGCAAGGCCGGGCCGCAAACCTGGGCAGCGATATACGCAAAACTGGTAACGCCAAAGCTGAAAGCGCAAGATCCTGCGAGCTTGATTTCGCCGGTAGATAACAGAAGCGAAAAAGCTATCGCCACCTTGTTGCCGCAAGTGCAACCAATCGCCAGAGCGCTGGTGCAAAAAGCGGCGGCCAGTGGCATTCAAATAAAAATCATCAGTGGTCTGCGATCCTATGCCGAACAAGATGCACTTTACGCACAGGGTCGTACTGCGCCCGGCAATAAAGTGACCAACGCGCGCGGTGGCTATTCAAATCATAACTTCGGCATCGCCTTTGATGTTGGCGTGTTTGCCGGCACCAAATACTTGCCGGAATCGCCGCAATACAAAGCGGTGGGGATATTGGGTGTGGACCTTGGCCTTGAATGGGGTGGCAATTGGAAAACCCTGGTCGATGAGCCTCACTTCCAGCTGCGGCCTGCATGGGCCAATGATTTTGCCGAGAAGGATTTGTTGGCGGCACTGCGTGATCGTGTTGCAGCCCAGCAGCCAATCTATGTGTAAGGCCTGATATGGCAATCATGAAACCGGTTCACTATTCGCGTTACGTGGGAGAAAAATATGAATAACAACATTAAAGCCGGCGCCATCGGCGGTGTGACGGGCGGCGTCATCATCTGGATTTACGAGGCGCTGGTATGGGTGGGTGTGCAACATCAAATGCCATTGGCCGGTATTCCGCGCAATGCCACAGGCTTGGTGTTTGGTTCGTCAGTGCAAGAATCACTCGGCCTGGGGGCGCATGTGGTGGGCACGCTGATTCACTTCTTCTTCTCAATGGCGTGGGGTGTGTTGTTTGCGCTGCTGTGGCCGTGGTTTCGCCGACGTGGCTTTGAGGCCACGTTCGTCGCGTTGTTCTATGCAGTGGTGGCGTGGATCGTGATGCATGTGGCGATCATGCTCGTGTCTGACAACCATCCCAACTACTACGACCCGGTCGTCATCATCGGCGGCTTTATGTCGCATCTGTTCTTTACGGTGCCGATGTCATTGATCGTAAAAAGGCGTCTGGCTTCCCACTAGGCGAAGTGTTGCCCATGGAAGCTACACGTGGGGATGTGCTGGCCTTGCCCGGCGAGGCCAGCAGTAGCGCCTAGCTCTTGTACAAGGGCCGCAGCGCGAACTTGTCTTCGCTGCCAGCGTGATTGACGCCTTGCTTGTGCAGCGTCGCCACGCGCGCGTACAACACTTTGGCATCCAATCCTTCTCCACCTACTGCGCCATAGAGCGCTTGATCGAGTGTCTTCAGCATGGTGGTCAACTCTGCATCACGACAGGCGCTGGCGAGTTGATCGAGTGTCAGCAACTCGTGAGTCTGCAACGTGCCTTGTCCCCATTTCAGCAGGGCTTTGCGGATGTCAGCGAGATTGCGGTTGTCACACGCGGTCTTCAATACGCGCAAGGCAGTGGCGGCATCAGGCAATGAGGCATCGTTGGCTTTGGCGTCGCCGCCGGCAGCGGTGGGCATGCGCACCGCTGCCGGGGCAGAGCCGGTAGTTTCGGCATAGGCCAGTTGCTGGCGGCTACGCAAATACAACAACGCGGTGAAGGCCCACAGCACGGCAAACACTACCGTGGTGCTTATCCACAGCGGATTGCTGCCAGCGCCACCGGGTTCGCCGGTGTTGCCGGCTGCCGCCGCAATGCCTGCAGCGGGCAGTGAGCCGGGGCTGATGCTGTTGGCATCGGGTGCATTGAGAGCTGGCAATACCTTGATGGTGCGTGCGGGCAGGGTTGCATATTCCATGCGGTCGGCGGTGGTGTTCCACCACGGTAGTTTCACTTCCGGCAACACGAAGTCGCCAGGTTGCGACGCCACAATGGCAGTGCCGTCCTTGCGCTTGCCGGTGACGCCGTCGCTCTTGGCGCCGTCTTCGCGCACAGGCTGGTCAGGGTAAAAGCGCAAGCCGGGGATGTCCTTGTAGGTAATGGCTGGCAACAGCGAGCTGCTGAGGCCTGCGGCGGTGACAGTGAGGTTGCGGGTCACGGCGTCGCCCACATGCACGTTGTCGAGCTTGCCGGTCCAGTCTTCTTCCAGTTTGAGGCTGGCGGCGGGCAGCCAGGTGAGGCCGTCGAAACTGTCGGGTTGGGCTTTGACATTCACCGCATGACTTTCACTGGTGAGGTTGATTTCACGCACGGCAGTGCGCGAGTTGAGGAACAGGTTGATGCCGCCACGGCGACCGATGGTGGCATTGAACAGCACCGGCGGAATTTTGAACTCGCCGCTCTTTTGCGGAAACATCACAAAGCGCCGCTCAGTAACCTGGTAACTGATGCCTTTCACCACTTCCTGGAAATTGGTGTCGGTGCCGAGCTGTTGCACTACGGCATCAGTCACCTGCGGCGCACTTAATTGCGCGCCCTGGTCGAAGCCAATCGAGTAATAGATGCGAATGGTGTAGAGCAGTTGCTCCTGCACATAGCTGTCGGTTTTGCTGATGGTGGTGCGCAGGAAAATTTCGTCGTTGTTGCCATTGATGCCGGAAGCCGCGTCGGTGACTTTGATCTGGATCGGATTGGTGGTCTGGCTGCCTATGCGAAATGCCGGAATGGTGAGGGTGCCGGTGGTCAGCGGTCGCAGGTGGATGCTGTATTCATTCCACGCCTGAATGGTGCCGTTGTTGTTGGTGTAGGTGCTGCCAACACTCAAGCCGCCGATCTGTTCAAAATTCTGGTTGAGGCCGGTAAGGGTAGGGCGGTTGTTGCCCATGCTGGTATCCAGCCGCAAGGTCAGCGTGATCACGTCATTGATCGTGATGTTGGTGCGATCAACAAAAGCCTGCAAGGGCTGGGTCTGCTGCGCGGCAGCCAGCGGTGGCAGTAGTGCCAGCAGGCCAAGTAACAAGGGAACAAGAAGCTGCTTTACCATGATTGTTTCTTCGCGCTTTGTTGGCCGGGATTCTGTGACTGCTGGAACAGTTCTTTCTGCGTTTGATAACGGAACTTGTTGCGCAGCAACTCGCCCGGATCGTCAGGGATACGCATCAGCCATTGCTGCATGGCCTGTTCTTTTTCAGTGTCATCCTTGTTCTTGGATGGCTGCTTGTCATCGCTCTTGTCCTGTTTTTCATTCTTGTCCTTCTTGTCTTGCTCATCCTGCTGGTTCTGCTGACCTTGTTCTTGCTTGTCTTTTTTCTGCTTGTCCTTGTTCTGTTTGTCCTTGTTTTGCTGATTCTGGTTCTGCTGGTTTTGCTGATTCTGTTGGTCCTGCTTGTCTTTGTCTTCCTTGTCTTGCTGGTCCTTGTCGTTCTGCTTTTGCTGATCTTCGCCTTTCTGCTGGTCTTTCTGTTTCTGTTGTTCGTCTTGCTGTTGTTTCAGCAGTTTTTCGATGATCTCTTTGTTGTGTTTGGCATCCTGATGATCAGGCACTTGTGCGAGCGTCTGGTCATAGGAGGCCAGCGCGGCTTCCAGTTGATTCAGATGCGCCAGTGCATTGCCACGGTTGTAGTTCGATTCAGGGTCGTTGAGTTTGGCCAAATCATTCACCACGCCCTGGTAATCGCCGCTGCGGAATTCAGCCGCAGCGCGCCAGGCAGGATCATTGAAGCGGGCCGCAGCGCTGGCGAAATCGCCGGTCTGGAAGGCCTTGCTGCCTTGCTGGTCTTTACGTTCCCACAGGTCGCGCAATTCCCACGCATAGGTCTTGGGCGAGGGCAGCATCAACAC
>CANCGR010000223.1 GCA_947377625.1 Gammaproteobacteria bacterium
CGCTGGAGGGCGAATATGTTGCACAAGGCATGTATGGTGCCAATGTTGAACTTGATGTGCAGAAGCAGGATCGCAATCGCGTAGCGCTCAACATCAATGTCACAGAAGGCGACCCTTCCAAGATCGTGCATATCAACATCGTCGGCAATTCAGTATTCAAAGACGACGTGCTGATGAAGTTGTTCGAGTTGAAGACAACGCATCTGACCTCCATTTTCTACAAAGACGACCGCTATGCCCGTGAAAAGATCAAGGGTGACCTTGAACGATTGACCTCGTATTACACTGACCAGGGTTATGTGAATTTCACTGTCACATCCACTCAGGTGTCGCTCTCGCCTGACAAGAAAGAAGTCTATATCACCATCAACGTTTCCGAAGGCGATGTCTACAAGGTCAACGAGGTGAAGCTGGCAGGTGATCTGGTCGATTCCGAGCAATTGCTGCGGTTGATGATCCAGGTCGGCAAGGGGCAGGTGTTCTCGCAACAACTGGTTACCTCCACGTCGGAATTCATGACAAGGCTGCTGGGTAATGCCGGCTATTTCTTTGCCAAGGTTGAAGGGGTGCCGCACACCAACGAAGCCGACAAAACTGTTGATATCACCTTCTTCGTTGAGCCAGGCGAACGTACCTACGTGAACCGTATCAGCTTCAAGGGCAACACCAACACTGCCGATGAAGTGCTGCGCCGCGAAATGCGGCAGATGGAAGGTGCGCCTGCCTCCAAAACCCTGATGGAACAATCCAAGGTGCGCCTGGAGCGATTGGGTTATTTCAAGAACGACAAGGTTGAATACAAAACTGACAAGGTCGCCGGTACCGGCGACCAGATCGATGTGGAGTACAGCGTCGAAGAGCAGCTCAATGGCACCATCGGCGGCAGTATCGGTTATGGCCAGGTGGTCGGTTTGCAGTTGCAAGCCAACCTGCAGCAGGTGAACTTTTTAGGCACAGGCAAAACCATTGGCGTCAACGCCAATACCTCGTCGTTCAGCACCAGTTACAATTTCAGCTATTTCGATCCGTATTACACCATTGACGGTGTGAGTCGCGGTTTCACGCTCGGTTACACCAAGTCGGATTATGCCGAGTTGAATCTTGCCAGTTACAGTACCGATCAGTTGTCATTAAGCACCAGTTATGGCTATCAGCTCAGTGAAACCCAAGGGCTCTCATTCAATCTTGGCTGGAGCAAAACCAGGATCAAGGAAGGTTACGGCGCGGTCCAGGAAATCAGGGCCAGCCCCGTGCTGGATCCTCGCGTCACGCGTTACTTTGTACAAGAACCACGTAGTTCATCCTTGTTTGATACGACTAACGGCACTTTTTACTTTCCGATCAGTGACGGTGTGACTGCTCCGTTAAGTGCGTTGCCGGCCAGTGCCTTCAATACCAACAAGGGCTTCCTTGATCGCGATGGCAACAAATTCAACAATTTCACGCTGAATGTCGTGTGGAGCGAATCCACACTGAATCAGGGCACGTTTGCGACAGCAGGCAGTGCACAAAGTCTTTCGTTGGAATTCACCATTCCTGGCAGCGACCTGAATTTCTACCGCGCCCAGTATTTCAACGAGCACTTTTTCCCGATTACCAGGAATTGGATCATCCATACCAAAGCCAATATCGGTTTTGGTGATGGTTATGGCAAGACCGAGCAGTTGCCGTTTTTCCAGAATTTCTATGCAGGCGGTCTCGGCACGGTGCGCGGTTTCAAGCGCAATACACTGGGCCCACGTTCCACCTACCCTGAGTCATACAGTACGCTGCCAGCGACATACGAGAAGGACGCTGACGGTAATATCATGCTCGATCTGAGCGGTGCACCAATACCGCACATTACCTATCTGACAGATGCCAGTGGAAATGTTGTGTATGATCCCAGCACCGGATACCCGGTTCCGGATCCGGCTAATTACGCCTATCTGCTGCAAGCAGCATCTGGCTACGACGTGAACGGCAATCCGGTCAGGGATGCTTCCGGGAATGTTCTTTACAACCAGAAACTGCTCCGTCGATCGCCCGGGGCTGGTGTTTTGCCGGCGCCGTTTGGTGGCAATATCCAGGCGGTAGGAACGGTCGAACTGATGTTTCCGATTCCGTTTATCACAGACCGCAGCAGGGTGAGATCCAGTATTTTCGTTGATGCGGGCAACGTGTTTTCGTCCTACTGTACGGATACCCAGGTTGCCAATAACACCTGCCTCAAATTCAATCTCAATGAATTGCGTTACTCGGCCGGCTTGTCGGTTTCCTATCAGTCGGGCGCCATGGGCATCATGACCTTCAGCCTTGCTAAAGCCTTCAATACCAGTAACATAGACGAACATGAAGTGTTCCAGTTCACGCTGGGCAATGCCTTCTGATTCCCGCTTCCCTCATATAATAACCATCCGTTTTTGGAGAATTTTTACAATGAACACGTCGTTTTTAAACTGTGGAAAAGCCACCGTTTCCTCGTTGCTGTTGGCAATGGTGGTAAGTTCGGGTGCCATGGCTGCGGAAAAAACTGCTGCCGCTGCACCTGCCGGCCCCCCGCAGAAAGTTGCCGTGCTCGACATGGGCGCAGCGTTGTTCAATTCTGATCGCGCCAAGGCGGTCGATGTTGAAATGCAGAAACAGACTGCCGATGATCAGGCCAAAATCCGCGCGCTTGCTGATGATGGCAAGAAGCTGCAGGAAAAATTCAAGAAAGACGAAGCAGTAATGAGCGACGAAGAAAAACGCAAGATCCAGGAGAAACTTCAGGATATTGGCGTGCAATACCAATACATTGTTGAAAAGCTGCAGAAGATGTCGCAGGAACGTCGTCAGCAGTTCCAGGAAACTTATGCGCCGAACCTGATTCAGGCCATCACCGAAGTGGTACAGGAAGGCCAGTACGACATGGTATTCCGTACCGAAGCGGTGCCGTATTACAGCACTGGCTATGACATTACCGCGCGCGTGACCGAAAAGCTCAACGCAAAGAAATAAACGGCTGAGACAGGCGAGTGACATTGATGACAGTCACAACCCTGAATGAACTCGCGGCAGCACTGGGACTGGAATTGCGAGGCAGCGACGCTGCTGCCTCGACCCCAATCGAAGGCTTGGCGGCGCTCGCCTCCGCTGGTCCACACCAGCTTAGTTTTTTCACTAATTCCCGCTACTACGCCGACCTTGGCAAGACCAAAGCGGCCGCTGTGATCCTGCGCGCCGCTGATGCGGCTCAATGCCCGGTTGCATGTTTGATCAGCAACAATCCCTATTTCTCGTACGCAAAAGCCTCGCAGCTGTTTGACAGACGGCCCAAAGAGCCGGCTGTAATCCATGTGGCCGCTCATCTCGATCCGTCAGTCATTGTGGGTGAGGGAGTGTCCATTGCCGCGAATGTGGTCATAGGGGCAGGAGTCTCTATCGGCGCTGGTACCGTCATTGGCGCCAATTGCGTAATCGGACCGGATTGCGTAATCGGACCGGATTGCAGGCTTTATCCCAATGTAAGCCTCTATCATGCAGTGACGTTGGGTGATCGTTGCATCGTGCACTCCAGCGCAGTGCTGGGCAGTGATGGCTTCGGCTTTGCCAAGGCCGGCGTACAGCATCACAAGATTGCCCAATTGGGTGCAGTGGTGATTGGCAATGATGTTGAGATTGGCGCCGGCTCCAGCATAGACCGGGGCGCCCTCCAAAACACCGTGATCGAAGACGGCGTGAAAATCGACAATCAGGTACAGATTGCCCATAACGTAAGAATTGGTTCCAACACAGTAATTTGTGGCTGCAGTGCAATCGCCGGTAGCTCCAGCATAGGTAAAAACTGTACCATTGCCGGCGCAGTGGGTGTGATCAACCACGTGAAGATTTGTGACGATGTCACCGTTACTGCCATGTCACTGGTCAACCAGGACATCACTGAACCCGGAGTCTATTCGTCGGGAACAGGCATTGATGCAACCGGCAACTGGCGTCGCAGCATCGTCCGCTTTCGTCAATTGGACGACATGTGGCGACGTTTGCTTCGTCTGGAAAAGCACCAGGGCAAGTCGCCCTGATAGTCTCCATCATAAAAGCGCTGAAGTTTGAACAGGATTACCCCTCATGATGTACATTGACCAGATCAAAGCTTATTTGCCGCAACGCTATCCATTCCTGATGGTGGATCGCGTACTTGAGATTGAAATGGGCAAGCGCATCAAGGCGTATAAAAACGTCACGGTCAACGAAGAGTTCTTCCAGGGCCATTTTCCGCACAAACCCATCATGCCAGGCGTAATGATCATTGAAGCATTGGCACAGGCTGCCGGTGTGCTGGGTTTCAAAAGCCAGGAGAAGCTGCCACGTGACGGTTATATCTATTATTTCGTGGGTGCCGACGATGTGCGACTCAAACGCCCGGTGGTGCCCGGTGACCAATTGATGCTGGAAGCTGAGCTGGTGGTGGTGAAACGCGGCATCTACAAGTTTGAATGCAAGGCGTCAGTGGATGGCGAGCTGGCCTGCTCAGCCACGATCCTGTGTGCCGAACGCAAAGAAGAATAAGCAACTCTCAACAACTCCCAGCAACTGACAGTAAGTCCAGCAAGGTGCACTTGCGTGAGCAGCAACGCCGCGATAATTGATCCTACAGCCAAGCTCGGTGCCAATGTCAAAATTGGCCCGTGGACCATCATTGGTGCCGGAGTCGAAATTGGCGATGACTGCGAAATCTCGTCGCATGTCATCATCAAAGGCCCGACCCGCATTGGCAAACGCAATCGCATTTTCCAGTTTGCATCGGTGGGTGAAGACCCTTCAGACAAAAAATTCCACGGCGAACTGACATGGCTGGAAATCGGTGATGACAATGTCATCCGTGAAGGTGCCACCATTCATCGTGGCACCGAAATTGGTGGCGGCGTTACCCGTATTGGTTCCAACAATTTGTTCATGCCCTATACGCATGTGGCGCATGACTGCATCGTCGGCAACAACACCATCTTCTCCAACAACGCTGCGATCAGTGGCCATGTGATCGTGGAAGACTGGGCGATCCTGGGCGGCTTCGCAGGGGTCTACCAGTTCCTGCGTATCGGCGCCCACAGCTTCATCGGCGCGCAGACGCATGTGAACATGGATGTACCGGCTTATGTCATGGTCAATGGCAACCCGCCGGAAGCCAAAGGTATCAACACCACCGGGCTTGAACGTCGCGGTTTCAGCAAGGAAAGCATCCAGCTGCTGCGCAAGGCCTTCAAGATTCTCTATCGTCACGGCAACACGCTGGACGAAGCGCTGGCAGAGCTGGAAACGCTCGCGCCGGGTGCGCCTGAACTTGGCGTGCTGATCGACTCAGTACGTGCGTCCACCAAAGGTATTCTGCGCTGATGGGCGCACCGGTTCGTATCGGTATTCTTGCAGGCGAAAGTTCTGGTGACATTCTTGGTGCGGGGCTGATGCAAGCCTTGCGCGCAGTCAATCCTGATTTGGTGTTCGAAGGTAT
>CANCGR010000224.1 GCA_947377625.1 Gammaproteobacteria bacterium
GATGAAGGGACGAACCAAAAAGCTGTGATCGGGTTCTCACTGACGCAATTATAAATCCAATGTCTGGCAATCTTACATCCAATCAGCAATCAAAACCGTGCCAAGTTCGCATTCGGCTGGCAGGATTGGCGATGATTTGCTGCTTTTCGGCAGTGCTGGCCTGGCTACCCTTGGCCTTAGGTCTCGATTTCGAACGCCTGAAAGTTGCATTGCTGGCGCACTTTGGCGCAGAACGGGTGGGAATGCTTGAAAAATGGCAACGGGTGTTGACTGCCGCCATACCGCTGCAGGAATCTGAAAAGCTCTTGCGCATCAATGACTTTTTCAATAATAACTTTCTGTTTATTGACGATATGGTGGTTTGGCAGCAAGCCGACTACTGGGCCACCCCCCTGGAGTTGATCGGGCAGGGGCGTGGTGACTGTGAAGACATGGCCATCGCCAAATATTACTCACTCAAGGCAAGCGGCGTGGCGGTGGAAAAACTGCGGTTGGTCTATGTAAAGGCCCGCACCAATGGCCCCAATGGCCCTTCGGTGCAGGCGCACATGGTACTGGCTTACTATCCCACACCAACGGCAGAACCGCTGGTGCTGGACAACCTCGACATAGAGATCAAGCCGGCCTCGCAGCGCCCCGATTTGCAGCCTATTTTCAGTTTCAACAGCGAAGCCATCTGGGGCGGCGTTGCCGCCAATTCCACACGCAGTGACGGTTCGGGGCAACTGACCCGCTGGCAGGACTTGCAGCAGCGTGCGGCAAAAGAAGGATTGGAATAAACGAACACAAGAGGCAGGAGAACACCATGTCGATGTATCGCCAACTATGGCTAGCCATCATCATCAGCACGCTGCTAGCACTGGTCGGCAGCTTGCTGGCGTCCACATTTTCGGCGCGCTCTTATCTGGAAGAGCAATTGACGATGAAAAATGCCGACAACGCAGCAGCCCTGGCGTTGTCGCTCAGTCAGCAGCAGTCCGATCTGGTGGTGGTGGAGCTGGCGGTTTCCGCGTTGTTCGATAGTGGCCACTATGAATCCATCGAGGTGGTGAACCCGGAAGGCGTTAGTGTGATCGCGCGCCGTGCCACCATTGCGGTGGCCGCAGCGCCGCACTGGTTCATGCAATTGCTGCCGATCCAGGCCTTGCCTGGCAAAGCGCAAATCAGCAGCGGCTGGGCGCAGTTGGGTACTGTCACACTCAAGAGCAACAGCAGCTTCGCTTATGCCGCGCTGTGGCAGAGTGTTATCGAAATGGCGTTGGCAGTGCTGTTTGCCGGCGTGGTGGGAGGCTATCTGGGCAGTCTGATTTTGCGTCGCTTGCGCACACCGCTGCAAACGGTGATCGATCAGGCCCAAGCCATTACCGATCGCCGTTTCGTCACTATTGATGAGCCGGCAGTGCCCGAGTTACAGCAATTGGGCATGGCGATGAACGCGATGGTCGGGCGCCTCAAGGCAATGTTTGAAGACCAGGCCAAACAGCTCGAAAACGTACGGCGCGAAGCCAACTGCGATTCGCTTACCGGTTTGGCCAACCGCAGCTTTTTCATGGGGCGTTTGAATTCGGCGCTGGAGCGCGAAGATGCCTCCGGCGGCGCATTGCTGATCATTCGTGTGGCTGATCTGGTTGGTATTAACCATCGGCTTGGGCGCGCAGCGACCGATGACTTGCTCCGACGCGTCGGCACGCTGGCGACCAACTGTGTTGAAGCCCACGGCGACGGCACGGCTGCACGCCTCAATGGTGCCGACTTCGCCATTCTGCTAACCGCCAAGGTGAAAGTGCGCGAAGTTGCCGAACAACTACTGGCCAGCTTGATCAACGAAACGGCGTCTTTCGTTGAGAGCGGACCAGCCGCATGGCTCGGCATTGGCAACTTCCCGCCAGGACTTGAGCTTAGCGCCTTGATGGCGCAAGTCGATGCCGCACTGGCCGCTGCCGAAGCCGACGGCGTCAGTGGTATTCGCGAAACAACGCTGGCTGGCAGTGACGCGCCCAAGAGTGCAGAAGAATGGTCACGCCAGATCAAGAGTGCACTCGACCAGCGCCACGTGCGGCTTATTTCTTTCCCGGTTGCCAATACCAATGGCGGCATTATTCATCGTGAGTGTCCGCTGCGCCTGAAGTTGAGTGAACAAGGCGAATGGCTGCCGGCCGGTCAGTTTCTGCCGATGGCTGAGCGTCTGAAGCTGACTGCACAACTGGATTTGGCGGCAATAGAGCTGGGCCTGGTGGAGCTTGGCAAAGATGCCACGTTGCTTGGGCTGGCGATCAACCTGTCGGCCAGCTCGCTGGAGAATACGATCTTCCTGCCACGGCTGACTGGCTTGCTGAAGCAGCACAGTGTTGCCGGCAAACGCCTGTGGATCGAAGTCTCTGAAGCCGGTGTGTTGCGCAATTTCGATGCGTTCAAATCACTGGTGCTGGCGGTGAAGGCCAACGGCAGCCGCATCGGCATAGAACATTTCGGGCGTCAGTTCAGCCAGATCGGCCGCTTCCATGATCTGGGTCTTGACTACCTGAAGGTGGATGCGAGCTTCGTGCGCGATTTGCACAACAATCCCGGCAACCAGACTTTCCTCAAAGGCCTGACCCACATCGCCCACAGCATCAGCATGTTGGTGATCGCCGAAGGTGTTGCCAGCGACGCTGAGTTGCAAGCGCTGAAGCATGTTGGTTTTGACGGCGCCACCGGACCGGCGATCAAGTAGCGCGTGCGCGTTACTGATCCAGCACGGCTCGTACTTTCTGCGCCAGCACCGACGGCGTGAACGGCTTTTGCAGGAACGCGTAGTTGGCCTGCAGCACGCCGTGACGCAGCACTGCTTCATCGGCATAGCCTGACAAGAACAACACCTTGCATTCAGGGCGCAGTGTCGCCAGCTGTTCCGCCAGCTCGCGCCCGCCCAGCAGCGGCATTACTACATCCGACACCGCAATATGCAGTGGCCCTTGCCACGCCGCCGCCAGCGCACAGGCCTGGTTGCCGTTTTCAGCGACCAGCACTTGATAGCCACAACCTTCAAGCACTTGCTTGGCCAACATGCGCACCGCTTCTTCATCTTCCACCAGCAACACTGTTTCGGTTCCTTCCGGCAGCGTTTCCGCGATGGTCTCCTGTTGCGGTTGGCTGGCGTCGGCGACTACGGGCAAATAAATCTTGAACGTGGTGCCCAACCCCGACTCGCTGTACACCGCCACATGGCCTTGCGACTGTTTGACAATGCCATGCACAGTGGCAAGGCCAAGACCGGTGCCTTTGCCAGTGGGTTTGGTCGTGAAGAAGGGCTCGAAAATGCGCTGCTTGATGTCGTCGGCAATGCCGCAGCCGTTATCGGAGACTGCCAGCAGCACATAATCGCCGGGCTTCAGATCAGGGACGGGATCGCAGTAAGTAGCATCAAGCACGGTACTGCTGGTCTCAATGATCAGGCTGCCACCGGTGGGCATAGCGTCGCGCGCATTCACCGCGAGATTCAGCAGGATCAGTTCGATTTGGCCGGGGTCGGCCCATACTGCACCGATGTCGTTCGCCAGGCTCAGTGACAACACTATGTTCTCGCCAATCACGCGGCGCAGCATTTTTTCCACTTCACCGGCCACCTCGTTGAGATTGAGCACGCGCGGTTCCAGTATCTGCTTGCGGCCGAAGGTGAGCAGTTGGCGCGTGAGCGTGCGTGCGCGTTCGCCGGCGCGGTAAATCTGGTACAGGCCATCGCGCAGCGACGAGCCTTCCGGCGCTTGCGCCATCAGCAGATCGCTGTAGCCGTTGATCACGGTCAGCAGATTGTTGAAGTCGTGCGCCACGCCGCCGGCCAGCAGGCCCACGGCTTCCATTTTTTGCGCCTGTTGCAGACGCAGCGCACTTTCACGCAGCGCCTGTTCAGTGTGCTTGTAGTTGGACATATCGATGCCCATGCCGAGCAGGCACGGTTTGCCTTCGATCACTTCACGAATGCCATTGAAATAATAAGGAATGCGCTTGCCGGACTTGGTGAGAAAGTTCGCCTCCACTTCGTCAAAACCGTCGCGAAATACATTGGCGATGCGCTCAGCGAGCAGTTGTTTATCAGGCCCGTCGAACAGATCCAGCGGATGCAGTTGCCGTATTTCGTCTGCCGAATATTCGGTAACGAGTTCAAAGCGATGGTTCCAGCGCATGAAATGGCCGTTTTCATCGTACATGTAGTACACGCCGGGCAGGCTGTTGAGCATTGCGTTGGAAATGTCGCGCTCGGCCCGCACCGCATCTTGCGCGCGCCGGTATTCACTGATGTCGCGCGTGACTTCGGCGAAGCCGGCATGGTTGCCGAAATAGTCTTTCAGGTCAGACAAGGTAATGGTGGCAGTGAACTCGCTGCCGTCCTGGCGCACGCGCTGGCATTCATGCTCGAGATGGCCTTCGCTCAGTGCCCGCTGCATGAGCTCGGCTGGCAAGCCGGAGGCGGCATCATCCAGGGTGCTGAAGCGGGAAACGTGCTGGCCGACAATGGCTTCAGGGGTGTAACCGTAAATGCGCTGTGCGCCCGGGTTCCAGCTGGCGACGTTGCCGGCGGGGTCGAGCATTACAATGGCATAGTCGACTACGGATTCAATCAGCAAGCGAAACGGGTCCGCCGCATGATGAGCAAGGGAGGTCATGAACGGACCGGATTTGTCTGATCTTTTGGCCATCCCGCGTTCTACTCCCTGAAGCCTGAATCTGCCCGGATTATCACCACCATGCCGGAACGTGGCAATGAGCAACCCCGCTCATTACTTATTTGTTGCACTTCAATAGCGCGTTCCATGGGACTCACCGGTGCAAATCCGTCAGTGCTAGAGCGTTAGGCTCGTCGTACTTGCTTGAGCTTTCGGTCAGCAGCCCGCTGCGAAGCTACGTTATTTGACCACTAGGCAAATAACGTAGCTGGTACGCTAATTGCTGAAATGGAAGGACTGTGGAAGGACTTCCGATCAAGGCCATTTGATAGATGCGTGCGACGCAGCAAATATTCAGGGTAAGGCGCGAATACAACATCTGGGTGGGCAACCAGACGCTGGAAGACTATGCGCTGCGTTTTACCGCTACGCGTGCGCGGCGGTGGAGCATTGCGCGCGTTGGCATGACGGCGCTGGGCGCCACTGCCTTTCTCGCGCTGGAAGCCATCGCTGCTTCCATCACTCTCAACTACGGTTTTACCAATGCAGTAGCGGCGATGCTCACGGTTGGCGTGGTGATTTTTATTACCGGCCTGCCGATCACCTACTACGCCGCCAAACACGGCCTCGACATCGACCTGCTGACGCGCGGTGCCGGCTTTGGCTATCTTGGCTCCACCATTACTTCGCTGATCTATGCGTCGTTCACGTTTATTTTCTTTGCGATAGAAGCCGCCATTCTTGCTTCCGCACTGCAGGCACTGCTCGGCATAC
>CANCGR010000225.1 GCA_947377625.1 Gammaproteobacteria bacterium
GGCTGGCAAAAAGCCGTTGAGACTGTATTGGGCGAACATCTGCAAGCGATCCAGGTTGACGATCTCAACCACTTGAGTGCCGCACTGCAGGACTTCACCGAAGGCCAGATCATTTTGCATGACGGCAAAGCCGCCAGTGCTGCCGCTGCCAATAGCGCACTGGCTGGCCGCACTTTGCTGAGCCAACTCACGTCCACAGTTTCACTCGACAGCGTGCTGGCCGGCATCTACACCGCCGACAATCTTGCCGAAGGTCTTGGCTTGCGTGCGCAGCTGCAAGCCGGTGAATCGCTGATTACCCGTGAAGGCGTGTGGCTGGGCCGTGACTGGTTGAAAGTCGCGCGCGGCTTTGATGAAAAAGCCGGCATGATCCAGCGTCAGGAAGAACTGACAGCGATGGCAGAACAAATCGCTACCATCGAAGCCAGCGTGGATGAATTACTCGAGCAAACTGCCCAGCAGCAACAAAACCTGCGCACGCTTGAGCTGGAAAAAGAAGACATCATCCGCAGCCTGGGTCAGGTCAACCGCGAGTTGACAGCAATCAGTTCCGACCGCTCCGCGCGCTTGATGAAAATTGAACAGGTCACCGAACGCCGCAAACGTCTGCGCGTGGAAATCGACGATCTGGAAAAACAATTACAGATCGAACAGAAAAACATCGAAACTGGCCGTGCGGGCTTGCAGATCGCGCTCGACCAGATGGAAATCGACAACGCCCGCCGCGAAGAGCAGTTGCTCGGTCGCGATGAATTCCGGCGCGTGCTGGATCAGGCGCGCCAGCGCGCCCGCAACGACCGCGAGCAATCGCACCAGATGGTGTTGCGTCACCAGACCATGCTGGCGCAGTTGTCATCCTTGCGCATCACGCTCGAACGCGTCAGCGCCCAAGTCAAAACCTACGAACTGCGCCGCGACCAACTGCAGGAAAACCTGAAGACCACCGACAATCCCATGCCGGCGCTGAAGGAAGAACTGGAAATCAAACTGGCCTCACGCCATGTGCTGGAGCAGCAACTGTCCGCAGCGCGCAATCAGGTTGAAGAGCTTGCCCAAGGCATGCGCGCACTGGAAACCCAGCGTCATCAAAGCCAGGACGCCACGCAGAAAGTGCGTGACGAACTCGTCACCTTGAAACTCAACAGCGAAGGCGCCCATGTCAGGCGCGCAGCGCTGCTGCAACAGTTGCAGGAAAGCCAATACGATCTGCAGACCTTGCTGCAAACCATGCCTGAAGAGGCCAACGACAAAGTGTTCGAGCAAGAACTCGAACAGGTGTCCAGCCGCATCCAGCGCCTCGGGCCGATCAACCTTGCCGCCATTGACGAATACACCACGCAGTCGCAGCGCAAGATTTATCTGGATGCGCAGAACGCCGAACTCGAGCGCGCACTCGATACACTGCAGAACGCCATTCTCAAGATCGACAAGGAAACCCGTACCCGTTTCAAGGAAACCTTCGACAAGATCAACAGCGGCTTGCAGGCCTTGTTCCCGAAAGTATTCGGTGGCGGTCATGCCTATCTCGACATGGTCGGTGAAGATTTGCTCGATACCGGTGTGGCCATCATGGCCCGCCCGCCCGGCAAGAAGAACAGCACGATCCATCTGCTGTCAGGTGGTGAAAAAGCCATGACGGCGATTGCGTTGGTGTTCTCGATCTTCCAGCTCAACCCGTCGCCGTTCTGTATGCTCGACGAAGTGGACGCACCGCTCGACGACGCCAACGTCGGTCGCTATGCGGCGCTGGTCAAGGAGATGTCAGAATTCGTGCAGTTCATCTTCATCACGCACAACCGTCTTACCATGGAAGCCGCCAATCAATTGCTGGGTGTCACCATGCATGAGCCTGGCGTGTCGCGGCTGGTAAGCGTGAACATTGAAGAAGCTGCCGAGCTGGCGGCGATGTAGGCGCTCTTATGGATCTGCTTACCGGTTTAATCTATGTGACTGTTGCCATCATCGTGCTGGTGGTGGCGCATGGTTTTTACCGAAAGTGGGTCGATCGCCGCAACCGCGTAGTCGTCAAACTGGAACGCAACCTTCCGCAGGCCGATGTCGATCTGGAACTGTTGCCCAATTCCGAACTGCCCAATGGTGGCGCCCGCAGCATTGCACGCGAGAGCGATCCGGTCATTCCCCGCAAACGCTACCAGTTGAAAGACGGTCGCGACAAAGTGCGCCAAAGCGAGCCTGAGCCGGGCAATGTGCCGGTGCTGATGGACCCGCTTGAGATCGACGAAACCACCATTGAACACACCAACGTGTTCGTGACTGCCGAAACCTCTGAACAGGAAACAGCTGCAGTTTTTCATGATGAAGAGCTGCCACCGGAAGTATTGGCCGGGCTTGATAGTGAATTCCATGATTCGCAACCAGCGACAGCTGCACACGCCGCAGCACCAGTGGCTGAACGCGCGCTCGACGAAACTGGCCTGGATGATGAGGATGAAGACGAGCAGCAAGCGCCGCACAAGCAACTGCACGATAAGCGGCTTGATGAAGAGGACGCTGATGAATTCATCGCGGCCCAAGCTGATCCGCTAAGCGAAGACGATGAATTCAGCGATGAGTTTGCCGAACAGTTTGAAGGCGAATTTGAAGAAGAGACCAACGCAGCACTGGCCAATGAACCTGTTGCTGCCGGTGTAACGGCTGACGCTCAGCTTGCTGACGAAGAAGCTGCAGAAGCAGACCCAGCCGAAGACGGCAATGAAGACGAAGAAGAATACGATCCTTACGAAGACGAAAACTTTTACGAAAACGAACCCGCGCTGCTGGAAAATGCCTACAAACTGGCTACCAGCCGCTTCCATCGCGAGAAAGAGCCGGAGGCACCGCGCATAGAGCCAGGCTTCGGCGAAGCGCAGGGCGAAGAAGTGGAAGCCGGTGAAGATTTTGTCTCAGCACTCAATGAAGATGCGATGGACGAATTCCTCGACAAGGAACGCGAAGAGATCAGAGCCTGGCGCAATCAGAGTGTCACGCAGCAGGATGCGCCGCCGGTAGTACCCGCACCAGTGCCCAGCAAGCCCGTTTTTGAAATGAGAGTTGAATCGAGAACCGATTCGAAAGTTGATTCGAAAGTTGAAAAAAGAATTGAGCAGAGAGCTGAACCGACATTTGAATCAAACTTTGCAGCGCGCCAGGCAAGAGAATCCATGCCGGCAAGAGTTGCCGCACCAATAGAGCCTGCTGTGCCAGTGCGCATGATGGAAGAACCGCTGCCACCGCCAACGCTCGCACAGACACCAGCAACCAAAGCCAACACCAAAACACCAGAACACAAGGAAAACAAACCCGGCTTCTGGCAGAGCATGACTGGCAAGACTGCGAAGTCTGTCATTGCCACCACCGCCAAAATTGCCCAAGGTGAATTGTTCCATGCAGAACCCAGCGCTCCGCAGCCAGCACCGCCTCCGGTTTTTAGCGGCCCGCAAGAAGTGGTGGTAGTCAACGTGATGGCCAAACCCGGCCAGTATTTCTACGGCGATGAAATGCTGCCGGTGCTGCAGCATTACGGCCTGCGGCTGGGCCAGATGAATATCTTCCATCGTCACACCGACGTGGATGGCACGGGACCTGTGATGTTCAGCATGGCCAACATGGTCAAGCCCGGCACCTTTGCACTCAATGGCATTGAAAATTTCGCAACGCCCGGTATCAGCTTCTTTGTGCAGCTGCCCAACCGGCACGGCAACATGAAAGCCTTTGAACACATGCTGGCCACCGCCAATGGCGTCAAGCAGGCAATGGATGGCATCCTCAAAGACGAACGGCGCAGCGTGCTGACCCGTCAGACTGTTGAACACTGCCGCCAGCGCATTCGTGATTTCGAACTGGCCCTGCTGGCCAAGAAGTAAGCAAAGCGAGAGGAGTGTCATGAAGGACTCTGCCGACTTGCACGCCGAACTGGCGGAACTGCGCCGCCAAATCAATTATCACAACACCCGTTACCATCAGCTGGATGCGCCGGCGATTCCTGATCAGGAATATGACCGCCTGTTTCAGCGTTTACTCGATATCGAAGCCGCGCACCCTGAACTTGTCACTGGTGATTCGCCCAGTCAGCGCGTTGGCAGTGCGCCGGTGAGTGGCTTCACGCAAGTTGTGCATGCGTTGCCAATGTTGTCGCTCGACAAGGTGTTCGATGCCGACGACCTCAAACGCTTTGAAGAGCGCGTGCTCAAGCGGCTCAATACTCAAGCCATTCCTGATTACAGTTGCGAACCCAAGATTGATGGCGTCGCCGTGAGTTTGCTCTACCGCGACGGCGTGCTGGAGCGCGCCGCCACGCGTGGTGACGGCACTACCGGCGAAGACATCACCCACAATGTGCGCACTGTCAAAGCTGTGCCGCTGCGTTTGCCAGGTGAGGGTTATCCGGCGCTGCTGGAAGTGCGCGGTGAAATCTTTATGACCAAGTCCGGCTTTGCCGCGATGAATGCCGAGGCGTTGGCCAAAGGCGAGCGCATGTTTGTGAATCCACGCAATGCCGCTGCCGGCACCATGCGTCAGCTTGACTCCAGATTAACCGCACAGCGACCGCTGACGATGTTCTGCTACAGCGCTGGTTTGGTCGAAGGCGGCGCATTGCCTGACACCCTCGGTGCGATTTTTGACAGCTTTGCCAGCTGGGGTTTGCCAGTGAATCCGCTGCGGCAAGTTGTCACTGGCATTGAAGGCTGTAACGCTTATTGCAACATGGTGCAGGCCAAACGTAATGCACTCGATTACGAAATTGACGGTGTCGTCATCAAGCTCAACGCTCTGGCGCTGCAACAAGAGCTGGGCATGAACGCACGCACACCACGCTGGGCAATGGCGTTCAAGTTCCCCGCTGAAGAAGTGGCCACTGTGCTGGAAGATGTGGAGTTTCAGGTGGGTCGCACTGGCGCTCTCACACCCGTGGCCCGACTGCGGCCAGTGTTTGTCGGCGGTGTCACGGTCAGCAATGCCACCTTGCACAACATGGATGAAGTCCGGCGGCTGGGTGTGCGCATTGGTGATCGCGTTATTGTGCGCAGAGCCGGGGATGTGATTCCGAAAATTGTGCAGGTGGTCACGCCCTTCGCTGAAGCTACGGCGTTGCAAGGCTCGTCCTTCTCTGAGGGATCGGAGTTACAAGGTACGGATTCTGCTGCTGTTCCGGTGTTGCGTGACATCGTCGCTCCTACTCTGTGCCCTGTGTGCAATTCACTCATCGTGCAGGAGGAGGGCGAAGTATTGCTGCGCTGCTCCGGCGCGTTGATCTGTCGTGCACAACTGACGCAGGCGCTGATACATTTCGCCTCGCGCGGCGCGATGGACATCGAAGGTCTTGGCAGCAAACTGGTAGAACAACTGGTTGAAGCCGGATTGGTAAAATCACTGGCCGACTTGTACAGACTCGATGTTGAAACTCTGGCCAACCT
>CANCGR010000226.1 GCA_947377625.1 Gammaproteobacteria bacterium
GGCACCGGCACCACCGGCCGCTCTTTCATGAATTCCGCGAGCTGGTTGATCTTGTTGGCGGCGAACGGCGCTTTGAAGGTGGTGGACGGGGCCAGCGCCTTGGCTTCGGTGCCGCTGCCTTGCTGGTTGGCCTGCGCGAGAAAATCGGCATGGTCAGGCGCCTCACTGCTGCGGTAACTGGCCAGCGTGATTTCAATGTTGCTGACGATCTTCGGTGCAATCGTCACGGTAAAACCCACGCCCAGAATGATGACTGCATGCACACACAACGACATGAACAGCGTGAACCCCAGGCGTTCCTGCGTCAGGCCTAGCGAGTCTCCACTGTCGGGCAGTTCATACATTGTCGTCGTAACCGCTCAGGCTCCCAGCTTGCCGGCAAGGCAACGCATCAGATCGCCGGCGATGTCGAGGTTGAAGGCCGCATTGAGTTCGCGTACACAGGTGGGCGAGGTCACATTGATTTCGGTGAGGTAGTCGCCGATCACATCGAGCCCGACAAAGATCAGGCCTTTGGCTTTCAAGGTGGGGCCCACTTCGGCGCAAATCCATTTGTCGCGCTCGCTCAGTTCCACGCCTTTGGCACTGCCGCCGGCGGCGAGATTGCCGCGCGTTTCATTCGGCGCCGGAATGCGCGCCAGTGCATAGCCCACATGCTGGCCGTCGATCATCAAAATGCGTTTGTCGCCCTGCGCAATTTCAGGAATGAACTTCTGTGCCATGATCTGTTGCTTGCCGTGGTCGGTCAGCGTTTCGATGATCACGCTCACGTTGGGGTCGCCCGGCTTGAGCCGGAAAATGCTGGAGCCGCCCATGCCATCGAGTGGCTTGAAGATCACGTCGCCGTGTTCGGCGTGGAATTCACGCAGCAGTGATGCCAGACGTGTCACTAATACTGGCGGTGTGCATTGCGGGAACAAAGTGCAAAACACTTTTTCATTGCAGTCGCGCAATGACTGCGGCTTGTTGACGATGAGCGTGCCTTCTTGTTCTGCGCGTTCAAGGATATAGGTGCTGTAGATGAACTCGTTATCGAACGGCGGATCCTTGCGCATCAGCACCACTTGCATCTCGCTGAGCGGGCGTCGTTGCACATCGCCCAGCGTGAACCAGTCGTTGGCATCGTAACGCACAGTGACCGGGCGCATTTCGGCATAGGCCTTGCCCTGGTTCAGATACAAATCCTTCTGCTCGATGTACCACAATTCCCAGTCGAGTTTCTGCGCCGCCAGCAACATGGCGAGCGTGGTGTCTTTCTTGAAGTTGATGGAGGCGATGGGGTCCATCACCACGGCGAGTTTGATGCGCATGCCAGTATTCCGGTGAACAAATTTGGCCCGATTATAGGCGCGCAGTTGCAGCGCGGCCACACGCTTGCCGCAGAAAAACCGGCAGGTTGGCCGGGCCTGTGCTAAACAGAGGTATACCAGAGCATGCGATGAGTATTGGCGATGCTTTGGCGGAGATTTGCCAGAGTAAACGGACTTCAGGAGGAACGTGCATGGCTGCACTCAACAACACCTTGGCGCCAATAGCGGCGCGCAATGCCACCGTATTGGTGGTGGATGACAATAACGCATTGCGGCAAACCGCTGAGGCCATGCTGGCTGCCAGCGGGCTGGGCTGCTTTACGGTGGCAGACAGCATCGCCGCCTTGTGCGCACTGGTCGAGCACCAGCCACAAGTGGTGTTGCTGGATGCCGACTGCGGACCACTGCAGCCGTGGCAATTTGCACGCTTGCTGCAACAGCATCCGCTGCACAAGGCCACCCGCCTCGTTTACACCAGCACCCGCGACGACGTGATTGAGCGCGCCAAGGCCTTGGCAGCCGGCATTGAGCTGTTTCTGCCCAAGCCGTTCACCACTGAAGAATTGCTGGCTGCAGTAAGCGGCAAATTGGCATCAGCCGCATGAGCGAGCCAAGGCCACTGGCGGTGATATTCGAGGACTCTGCCACGCTGGCGCTGCTGATGACGCGTGCGCTGCATGAGCTGGGCTTTGCCGTGCAAGTGTGTGATCCGGCTGCGGTGAACTTGCCACTGCAGCCGGAGCCGGCGTTGATCTGTGTCGAGCTGCTCAGCAGCAACAGCAATGGTTTCAAATTGTTGCGGCAGTTGGCCTTGCATCATGGGTGCCCACGCGTGTTGGTAAGCGCTAGCGGGCGCAGCACCGACCAGCATTGGGGGCGCCGCGCCGGTGCCACTGCAGTGTTGATGCGGCCATTCACCTTGAAGCAATTGCAAGGCTGTGTGATGAAGGAGCAGATGTTGTGAGTATGGCAATGCTTGCACCAGTGGCGGCAGAGCCGGCGCTCATTCACAGCGTAGCAACTTCGCTGCAGCAATTGGTTGTCGGTCTTGAGCGTGTGCTGAAGGTGCGCAAGCCGCGCGCAGGTGCGGCCGCCGAGCTGGCGCGTGTGGGCAGCACCTTGCAGCAGTTGCAGCAGTGGTTGCCGCAAGGCCATGGGCTGCAACTGCAGTTGGTAAAATTGCACAAGTTGTTGCCGGCGTTGTTGCAACCGCAGGCGCCGGCCGCCACGGTGCGCTTGTTGGCAGCAGTCTATGAATTGCAGCGCAGTCTGCAGTTGGTTGAGCCAGTGGATCTGGCTGGTTATAAATCCAGTGCAGCCGTTACAGCACTGGTGTCACTGACTCAACTTTGGCATTGGCAGCAAAGTGTGGCGAACACAAAAGCGGATGCGCTTGTGCAGCCGTTGCTGTCATCGCTATTGCAACAACTGGTGGCAGTGGCGCGCAAATCTGCACCTGCAGCTACTGAGATCGGCAAGCTGCTGCTGCAAATGCAGACCTTGCTGGAATTTGGCGATAACGCCGAACAACAGTCAGCCTTTGGCGAGTTGGCACAAGCACTGAGCCTGGCAATCATGCAGCCTTACTTGTTCAATGACGATGAGCGCATCGTTTGCTGGCGCTCGCTGTGGCGCATGTCGCAGCGGCAGCATGAGCCGGCAGCAGAGCAACCGGCACCGGTGTGTCACGATCTGGAACTGCTGCAGGTAATGCAGCTTGAATTAGGTCGTTATCGCTGGCAATGGCAGATGTTTCTGCAGCAAGTCGATGCGAGACCCGCTGCAGAACCCGTGTTTCTCACCTATCCACTGATGCTGCTGCATTATCGTTTGCCGTGGATGCTGGCAGCCGCGCAGCAGCGGGGTTTCGCACAGCTGTGCCAGCTTTGGTATCAGTGCCTGATGGTGCACTGGCAACACCGTTTACCGCTTGATAAAGACTTGTTGCTGCTGTGGCGTGAACTCATGGCGGTGCTGGATTTGTCGCAATGGTTTGCACTGTCGCCAACGCAGACCAGCCGTTGGCATTTGCAGATGTTGCTGCTCTGGCCATCGCCGCCAACACAGCCAGTTGAGCAAGTGGCATTTCACGGCGTGCGGGAAGGCGGCGATGAAGATGAAGCCATTCCGTTGGCGGGCATTCCTGAACGAATGTCGCGCTCGTTCGGCATTCTCACCGAGCAAGTAAAGCGCGAGTGGTTTGCGGATGCCGGCGTTTATGCATTGCATGCGAAAGCACTCACCACCGAGCTGCATTTGCTGGAGCAAGGTGCAGCGGCCATCAAATTGCCGGTAATCGAAAACTTTTGCAGCTTGTTGCTGGCGCTGCATCAAAAGGCGCGCAATGTTATGCCGCCTCAACAGTTTCCTGCAGAGCTGCTATTGCGAGGCCATCAGCATTTGCGTGATCTTTTGGATGAAGTGTCGGCCTGGCAGCAGTCGGTGCCCGACATGCAACTGATGAATGCCATCAAGCAATGGCTGCTGGCCAGTGCGCGCCCCTTGTCGCAAGCAGCGACGGCAGCAGATCCAACCACCGCGATGCTTGAACGCTTGCATGACTTCGTGGCATTGCTGGCCAGCTTTGTGGAACAGCCACTGCATTTTTCAGTAGAACTGACCAAAGCGTTGCCAGCCTCGCAACTAAGTTTGTGTGAGGCCGCATTGATCGCACTGCTGCGTTTTATGGTGCTGGAACAAATAAACAACATGCCGTTGCGCCGGCAAGCCTTGAAACCGCTGGCCGCCACCCTGGTGCTGAAGCTGGAGGCTGTCGAAGATGGTATCGCGGTTGAAATCACCGAAGCCGGTGTTGAAACCGCGCCCGACGCGCAAACCCTCAAACGCTTGCGCCACAAACTGCCGGATACTGTGCAGCGGCTTTACTGCAGCACGCAACCAAGGCGCGGCCGTAGTTTCCGCTTTATTATTTGAGAATGGCGCGTAACTGCTTGGTGGCCACTGCAAACGAGAAGTTGTTTTCGAGGTTGGCGAGTGCGCCGTTGGAGAGCTGCTTCCACAATTTTTCATCATCGTAAGTGCGCACAATCGCGGTGGCGAACGACTCAGGGCTGTCGGCAATCAGCACGTCAACTTCATGCTGCAGGCCCATGCCTTCGGCAGCAATCGGCGAAGCGATCACCGGCACACCATAAGCCATGCTGGAATTGATCTTGCCTTTGACACCCGCGCCATAACGCAGTGGTGCAATCGATAAGCGCACTTGCTCAAACAGCGGCGTGATATCAGGCACAAAACCGGCAAATTCGATCAGCGCACTGGCCTTGGCCAACAGTGCTTTCGGCACTTGCGCGCCGACGATCAGCAATTTGATGCCGGGCCGTTTGCGCTGCACCAGCGGCATGATGTCGTCGATAAAGTGATGCATGGCGTCGACATTAGGTGGATGCTCGAAGCTGCCGATGAACAGGATGTGTTCGCGCTTGACCCACGGCGTGCTGCAGCCATGCACCGCGTGAATGTTGGAAACCAGCGCCACTTTCACATCCGGCGCTTCCTGTTTGAACAGTTCTACTTCTACCGGGCTCACTACCAAAGTCTGGTGTGCCTTGCGGGCAATGCTCAATTCCTGCAAACGGCGCAGCTCGGCGGCTTCGGCTTCCATCTTGCTGCCCGAGAGCTCTGCCAGGCGCCGCTCGCGCAAGAAGTGAAGATCAACGGTGTCGAACAAGATCTGCGCTTCGGGTGCATAGCGCAGTGCAGTGTCGATGTTTTTCTCGGCAATGTCAGCGCGGCTCAAAATGATCAACGAATACAGCGAGCCAAATTGCGTGAGGTGCTGTGTGACATTTTGTTGATAGGGGTTGTACCAGCATTCAATGCCGAGTGCCTGCAGCATCGGCGTGTAGCGTTCGTGATACTGCATGTTGTCGGGAATGAACGTCACTTTGTAACCGATCGCCTGCAAAATTTTCAGCAGGTTAAACATGCGCAGCGAACCCGAATCGTTGTCGGGCATCAGCACGCGTGCATCCACCACCAGTGCGCGTTTATAGACGCGACGTTCTTTTTCCAGGTGTGGCTGCATCGCGTTGGGGCGATGGTTCTTCAGCACACTCTGCCAACGCTCAAA
>CANCGR010000227.1 GCA_947377625.1 Gammaproteobacteria bacterium
CCAGACGCTCATCTTGTCTCAGCCAAGCCAGCACCGCGTCGATGCCGGCACGTGTGCCGGCGATGGTGCCGTTAATCCCTTCAGCGGCCAGCAGCAAGGTGCCTTTGACACCATTGGCATGCATCACGTCTGTGAGAGGTTTTTGCAGCGCGGCAAAGTCAGGAAGCCGCACAAAATGGTAAAGCGCGCATACGACAAAGCGCGGGCTGGTATTGTTCATCAGTTCATCCTTTGCGGGGCGGATCGTAAATCCGCAGCAAAATTACGGCAGCAATTATAAGCGCCGGCAGCAGGCCCAGTCATTGATCTGCTTCAAGCGTTGGCAGAAAACAGAGCTTTGGTATCCACTAATGCAGCAGCCTGCTCAATATCAGCGGTGGGCAACCAAGGGATATCCGCAATAAGCGGGGCCGGCAGCTGCTTCTGCAGGGTAGCGATATTGGCCGCACGTTCCGGCATGTCGGGGTCAATACTGTTGGCCACCCAGCCGGCCAGTTCCAGGCCATCACGGTAGATCGCTTCTGCCGTCAGCAGCGCGTGGTTAAGGCAGCCCAGCCGCAGGCCTACCACCAGAATCACCGGCACTTTCAGCTGTTTGGCCAGATCGGCCAGAGTTTCATGGTCGTTGAGCGGCACTCGCCAGCCACCGGCACCTTCAATCACTGTGAGATTGGCGCGTCGCATCAAGACGCCGTGACAGAAACCCACAATGCGCTCGACCTTGAGGCGACGTCCGGCGCGCTCTGCGGCGATATGTGGCGACACTGCCAAGTCCAGACAGAATGGATTCACCTCTTCATAAGTGAGCACTTCGGTGCTGGCCGCTTGCAGCAACACCGCATCGTAATTGCGCAAGCCTTCGGGAGTTTGCATACCGCCGGCCGCCACCGGCTTGATCGCCGCTGTGCGATAGCCGGCTTTGGCACCTGCCTGCAGCAATGCGCAGCTGAACAGGGTTTTGCCTACGCCGGTATCGGTGCCCGTGACGAAGTAGCTGCGTCGCAACGTGGATGGCTGACTCATGCTGGATTGATCCCTGTTTTTTTGCGCAAGAACAAACTGAAAATTTCCCAATGCACTGGAATGCCATCGCTTTGACGTCCGCGCGCGAATGCAGCGGCGGCGGCCTTGAAAGCAGAAGGCGTTGTCATTGCTTCAGCCTTGTCGTGCGCAACAACATTGGCACCCAACCCTTTCAACTCGTGCGCCAACGCCAATAATGAATCGTAGTACCTCACTGAAATTTTTGTGGTCAGCTGCATCTTCAGACCGGCTGCTTCAGCGGCTTGCTGCAGCTGTGCAGCGGGCAGGAATTCATTGCTGTGGCGATTGGCATCTACTGCAGCCCACGCTTCGCGCAATTCCTGCAAGGTGGCCGGGCCCAAGGTGCTGAGCAGCGCTACAGCGCCGGGTTTTAATACGCGGTTGATTTCTGCGAATGCGGTTGCTGGCTCGTTGCACCATTGCAACGCCAGACTGGAAAACAGTAAATCCATGCTGTTGCTTTTGAGTGGTAGTGCTTGTGCATCAGCGCATAGCATCCGCACTGGTGTGGCTGCGGCACCATCAAAATTCAGCTGCCGATTTGCTACGGTCAACATCGGCAACGCCAAATCCAGTGCTACCACAACGGACTCTGGAAAGCGTTGACGCAAACGGGCGCTGCAGTAGCCGGTACCACAACCAAGATCGAGCACCTGCGTGGCGTGCTCATGTGCAGGCAGCATCGCAAGCAAACTGTCGGCTACTTGCCGCTGCAGACCAGCGTGATTGTCATAGCTGCTGGCACTGCGACCAAAAGCGCGTGCAATGCGAGTGCGCAACGTCAGCGCAGAGTCTTGCTGCGAAGTGAGCGGATGCAGTGCATTCATGATGAAGGCAGTGGCGGCAATTTCAATTCAGCCAGTGCGGCGAGCAGCTGATCCACTTGCTGTTCGGTGTGGGCGGCGCTGAAGGTAAGCCGCAAACGCGAGGTGCCCGGTGGCACTGTCGGCGGGCGGATCGCAGTAACCAGAATGCCTTTTTGCTCCAGCGCGGCACTGGCTGCCATTGCTCGCTCGGGCGTGCCCAACATCACCACTTGAATCTGCGTGGGTGAATCCAGCATCGGCAGTTTGAGTTCAGCAGCACCTTTGCGGAAACGTTGCACATGATTGCGCAAAATCTCTCGGCGCCAGCCGTCACTTTTCACCAACTGCAAACTCTGGCGAGTGGCCACCGCAACAGCAGCCGGCATGGCCGTGGTGTAAATATAAGGCCGACAAAACTGGATCAAGGTTTCAATCAAGGCGTCGCTGCCAGCCACAAAAGCACCGGCAGTGCCAAAGGCTTTGCCGAGTGTGCCCATCAGGATCGGCAAACGTATTTCGTCAATCTGCGCACCGCGCTCTTGTGCAGCTTCGATCAAGCCGCCGCCATTTTTGCCGAGGCAGCCGATGCCGTGTGCGTCATCAATCATCATCACTGCGCGATGACGTTCAGCAATTTTCAGCATTTGCCCGAGTGGCGCCACATCACCGTCCATGCTGAACACGCCGTCACTGACCAGCAGACGCAGACCTTCGGTATTGGAACCCTCCATCATGGTGTCGAGTCGTTTCATATCCTTGTGTGGATAACGGCGAAAATTGGCGCCGCAGAACAAGCCGCCATCGAGCAGTGATGCGTGATTGAGCTTGTCCTGGAATACCGGATCCTTGTCATCGAGCAAGGTGGTGAGCACGCCGACATTGGCCATGAAGCCGCTGCTGAACAGCAGCGCGCGACTGCGGCCAGTGAAAGCAGCCAACTCTTCTTCAAGCGCACTGTGAGCCACCGTGTGGCCAGTGACCAAATGGGAGGCGCCGCTACCGGCACCGTATTCATCAAGACCACGCTTGAAGGCGGCGATCACATCAGGATGGTTGGCGAGCCCGAGATAATCATTGCTGCAGAAAGACAGCAGCCGTTTGCCACCCACCAACACTTCCGGCCCCGGCGGCGACTCAAGATTGCGGCGCTTGCGCTGCAACTGTCGCTCCATGCGGCCTTTCAAGCGCACATTGAGGCTATGTTCAAACAGTTGATGGCCCGACATATCAGTGCCCGGCGCTGGTCATCGCATCGTGAAATTGCGAATGCTGTGGAGGGGCCACCTGTTCAGTGTGGGTGGTGGTGTGACGTGCAGGCTCAGGATGAATGCCAAGCCGCGCAAACAGTTGCATGTCGCTGCTCGCCAGCGGATTGGACGTTGTCAGCAAACGATCACCATAAAAAATCGAATTGGCGCCGGCGAAGAAACACAGCGCCTGCATCTGGTCATTCATCTGTTCGCGGCCAGCGGAAAGTCGCACGTGCGAGCGCGGCATCAGGATGCGTGCCACTGCGACCATGCGCACGAAATCAAACGGATCAAGGTCATCCACATTTTCCAGCGGCGTGCCCTTGATCTTGACCAGATTGTTGATCGGCACGCTTTCCGGATGTTGCGGCAAATTGGCCAGCTCGCGCAGAAGACCCACGCGATCCCGCGCCTGCTCGCCCATGCCGACGATGCCGCCGCTGCACACTTTGATGCCTGCAGCACGCACCAGCTCCAGTGTATCCAGACGCTCATCGAACTGGCGGGTGGTGATGATCTGTTTGTAATAGTCACGCGAGGTGTCGAGATTATGGTTGTAATAATCAAGGCCCGCTTCACGCAGCGCAGCGGTTTGTTCAACGCTGAGCTGACCCAGCGTCATGCAAGTTTCCAGGCCCATCTCGCGCACGCCGCGCACCATGGCGAGCACCAGCGGAAAATCTTTGGCTGAAGGGTGCTTCCACGCCGCGCCCATGCAAAAGCGGGTAGCACCGTTGCTTTTGGCGCTTTGCGCTTCAGTCAATACGGTTTCCAGTGCCAGCAGCTTTTCCTTTTCCAAACCGGTGTTGTAGTGGCCGCTCTGCGAACAGTATTTGCAGTCTTCCGGGCAGGCACCGGTCTTGATCGACAGCAGTGTGCTTACCTGCACCGAGTTCTGATCAAAGTGCTGACGGTGCACCCCTTGTGCCTGATACAGCAGGTCGTTGAAAGGCAGTTGGAACAGTGCTTCGATTTCGTGATTCTGCCAGTCGTGGCGCAGCGTTGCGGACATGGTGTTTCCTTCGAAATTCTTCGGGTTAATTCAGCCAGTCAATCGCGCAAACCCGGACTAAACTGGCAAGCGACAATACTAGACAGCGGAGGTCTGATGTCAACCAAGATCTGGGATTGTGTTTACCAATGGTTAGAATTTGTACAGTTTCGACTGCTGCCACCCACCTGCATCCTGTGCCAGCGCGCCGGCCAAAACGGACGCGATTTGTGTCACGCCTGCGAGCTTGAACTCCCGGCTCTTGCGCAGCCCTGCCCCGGCTGCGCACTGCCGCTGCCGCCCGGAACTGGCACCGTACTGTGTGGCCAATGCCTGCAAGGACGCACCCGTGTGCAGACCACTGTGGCTGCCTGCCGTTATGCTGAGCCGGTCAACCAATTGATCACTGGTTTCAAATATCAGCGACAGTTGGCTGCCGGCCGGGCGTTGACCTCGCTGTTGGCGGATAACATTCGCGAGCATTACCGCAATCGCTGTCTGCCGCAGGTGTTGTTGCCGGTGCCTTTGCATCCTCAGCGCTTGCGCGAGCGCGGCTATAACCAAAGCCTGCTGATAGCCCGCGACCTGAGTCGGGCATTGGACATACCGCTGGCTGCCGATGCTTTGCAGCGCCAGCGCATGACCTCCCCCCAACAAGGGCTCAGCGCCCGGGAACGTCATCGCAATCTGCGCAATGCCTTTGCATTGGCTCCCCACTGGCAAGATGAGTGCTATCAACGCGTGGTGTTGATCGATGATGTGGTGACGACGATGAGCACCGTCAATGAAATCGTCCGCGTGCTGCAGGATAACAAGGAGCAACCACTGGAAATCCATCTTTGGTGCCTGGCCCGGGCCTGGCTGGACCATTAACGCCAGGCGCGGCACTTGTAATGCGCTCTGGCTGTGTATTTACTTGCCCTCCCCGGCTGCAGCGCACCTGAACAGTGATCGACCAAGACTTCGACAAAGACCACCTCTGGCACCCCTATACCTCGATGCACAATCCGCTGCCGGTGTATCCGGTGAGCCATGCCGAAGGTGTGCGCATCTTTCTCGAAGATGGCACCGCACTGATCGACGGCATGTCGTCGTGGTGGAGTGCAATTCATGGCTATCGGCATCCAGTGCTGGATGCCGCTGCGAAGGCGCAACTCGACAGGATGTCGCATGTGATGTTTGGCGGGCTTACCCACGCGCCGGCTGTTGAGCTCGGCAAGCTGCTGGTGCAAGTAACGCCAGCGGGGCTCGACAAGGTGTTCTTCAGTGATTCAGGTTCAGTCAGTGTGGAAGTGGCGATCAAGCTGGCGC
>CANCGR010000228.1 GCA_947377625.1 Gammaproteobacteria bacterium
CGGGCTCAGGGTTTGCCGAGCCACTTGTTGAAGAATTTGATTACCAAATCGAAACACTCGCGCGATTCCGGCACATCGGGGTTGTAGAAGAAGCCATGGAACAAGCCTTCCCACACATAAAGTTCTGCCGGCACGTTCTGCTTCGACAACTGGATGTGCGTGTACACCGCGTTGCTGAGATCGAAGCCGCGCGTCGCCGAGACAATCATCGTCGGCGGAAATTTGGCCAGCACCGCAGGGTCACTGGTCGGCGCTACCAGAGCATCATTCGGATTAGTGCCGGCCAGATAAGCCATGCCACCGCCACTGGTGCCGGCAGCAGGTGCTGGCGGCGGCAGCCGGCCTTCACCGAGCGACATCGTGAAGTAATTGGCATCACCGCCAAACGATGCATCAGTGGGTGCAGCCCCTGCACACAAAATGCCGATGGCACCGGGGCGCGGCAAATCATGTTGCTGGAACCACGCCACCGCCATGCCCGTCAGCATGCCGCCGGCAGAACAACCGTAGATGCCGATGTTTTGCGGCTGATAGCTCTTCAGTAATTCGCGATAAGCGGCGGCCACGTCTTCACTGGCAGCAGGAAACTTGTACTGGGGGCTCTGTCGATAATCGAGACTGATCACCTTGATGCGCCCGAGCGCCGCGATGGGCATCGACTCCAGTTCGGCACAGCCAGCCCAGCAGCCACTGAAGCCGCCGCCGTGCAGATTGATCAACACCTTGTCACGATTGTTGTCAGCGATGCCATTGGCTGGCGTATACACATGGGCATGCACACCACCGACGCTGGTGTCTTCGCGCTTGACCGGATACAGCACGCGTTCGCGTTCAAGATAGCCAACCAGCAGATTGGGGACGCCATTGGTCTGCCCCAACATCGCAGGATTGCGCAGCTGGTTCAGATGCGCGGCCATGTAAGCCTTGCCCTCGGGACTGAGGAAGCCTGACACCGGTACCGTCAGCGCCGGCATGTGAATAGTTCCGTCCTGGTCAAGTTGGACCGGGTTGACCGCACGCTGCGCTAACGCAGGCAGTGCCAGACCTGACAGTATTGGAATCAGCAGAGCGGCGTGCAATAACTTGTGTGCACAAAAAGACATGGGTTGACTCCAATGCAAGACGCAGTATCAAGCAGCAATGACGGGGCCTGCCGAACGATGCGGCAGGAACTTACCGCTCAATGCAAACGATTGCAACAAGGCTTATTGCCGTTATAGGCTCGCCACCAACAACAAGGGGAATACCTATGAACATCATCAAATCCTGGCTGCTGCGTGCGGGCATCGCAGCAAGTGTGTTCGCTTGTCATGGCGCCTTTGCTGCTGAAGCGGATGCGCGTGCGGCCTGCTCGGCGTTGACTTCGCTTTCAACACCAAGCTTCAAAGTTGATGCGGCCGAATGGGTAGCGGCTTCGCAGTTGCCGTCAGGGCCGGGCGGCGCTACCACGCCGGTGCCGGCGCATTGCCTGTTCCGCGTCACGCTTGATCCTCGCGCCTCCGGTCTGGAAGGCATGAGCTATGGCACCGGCATGGAATTGCGTTTGCCGCTGGAATGGAATGGTCGCTTGCTGTTTCAGGGCGGCGGCGGACTCGACGGTGTGCTGAATGCAGCGCTCGGACCAGTCAGTGGCGGCCCGGCCGCACTGACGCGCGGTTTTGCGGTGGTGTCGACTGATGGCGGCCATCGCGGCCGCAACAATATCGATACGCGTTTTGGCAGCGACCAGCAGGCCAAACTCGATTTCGCCTACATGGCAGTACAACGCAGCACAGTGGAAGCCAAAACCTTGATCAACCGCTATTACGGCCGCAAACCCGATCGCTCCTATTTCATGGGCTGCTCCACCGGTGGCCGTGAGGCAATGATGGCCGCGCAGAAAATGCCGATGGAATTCGACGGCATCGTAGCGGGCAATGCGTCATTCAATCTGACGCGCGTAGCGATGAACCAGGTGTGGAGTTTGCAAACAGTGACCAGGCTCGCGCCGAAGGACGCCGACGGCAAACCAAAGTGGTCGGAAGCCTTCAGCGACACGCAACTGAAAGCAGTGGCCGATACCGTTCTCAAACAATGTGATGCGCTGGATGGTTTGGCCGACGGCATGATCAACGATTTCCAGGCTTGTCGTTTTGATCCGGCTTCACTCAAGTGCGGAACCGCAGGTAACGACAAACCGCAACAATGTCTGACACAACCGCAGATCACTGCACTGAAAGACATCATGGGCGGTGCCCGCAATTCACGCGGTGAATCGCTCTACGGCGCCATGCCGTACGACACCGGCATCGCACTGCCGGCGTGGCGCGGCATGCATCTGGGCACTGGCCCCAATCCTCCCGCCAACGCGTCGCTTGGCCGCGACACGCTGCGTCTGTTCTCGCTGACACCGCCCAATCCCGAGCTTGATCCACTCACCTTCAGTTTCGACAACGATGTGGCGCTCACTACCGAAACTGCCGCCATCAACGACGCAGTCGCCACGCTGCACACCAGCTTCGCCGGCCACGGCGGCAAGATGATTGTCTATCACGGGCTGTCAGATCAGGCCATGTGGCTGGGCGCATTGACGCAGTGGTACAACAAGCTGACACCACGCTCTGCCCAAGGCCCGCAAGCTTGGACACGATTGTTCCTGGTGCCTGGCATGACGCACTGTGGCGGTGGCCAGTCGACCGATGAATTCGACATGCTGACTGCCATCCAGGCGTGGGTGGAACAAGACAAGGCACCGGAGCGAATCACCGCGAAAGGCAAGGCGTTTCCTGATGAAACACGGCCGCTGTGTCCCTATCCAAAAGTTGCCCGCTACGATAGCGGCGATGTGAAAGACGAGAAAAGTTTTTCGTGTCGTTGATTGATCACACAACCTGATGGAGACAAGTACCGTGAGATTCGCGTGGCAATTGGCAGTAGCACTCACACTGGCAACACCGCTGGCCGTGGCGCAACCTGGCGGCGCTGCGTCAGCACCGAAGGCGCCCATCGGCATGGTCGATGAACCTTGTCCGGCGGCGGTGGCGATGCCGCCAGCAGTGCGCGACTTGCTGAGTTCACTGTTCATGGAACCGCGCACGCTTGGCGCAGCTGATATGGCGAAGCTGACCGGCGACAAGGCCTTCGGTGAATACAACGCCGCCAACCGTGGCTATCCCGGCCAGGACTGGGCCGGCCTGTGTCGCTATCGCGCTGCCAACGATGCGCTGATCGCCTCAGGCAAAACACCGCGCGTGATATTCATGGGTGATTCAATCACTGACAACTGGTTACTGGGCGACCCAGCACTTTTCAATGACAGCAATGTCAATCGCGGCATCGGCGGCCAGACCACACCGCAGATGCTGGTGCGTTTTCGCAACGACGTGGTGGCGCTCAAACCACGCATCGTGCACATCATGGCTGGCACCAATGACGTGGCCGGCAACAGCGGGCCGACCAGAGTCCAGGATTTTCGCAACAACCTTATGTCGATGGTGGATCTCGCCAAAGCGAACGGCATCGCGGTGATACTCGGCAGCATTCCGCCTGCGGCCACTTTCAATTGGCAACCGGCGTTGAAGCCGGTGCCGCGTATCCGCGAGTTGAATGCGTGGTTGAAATCCTACGCCGCGAGCAATGGCCTGGCTTATATCGACTATTACACCGCGCTGACCGGCGCCGACGGTGAACTGCGCAGCGACCTTGGCAACGATGGCGTGCATCCGAACAAAACCGGCTACGCCATCATGCGTACGCTGCTGGAAAGACAACTCGCCACGATGGCGAAATAACGAGCCCCATGTAGTAACGGCTTTGGCAGCACAGGATTTCCCTCAGGTCCTGTGCTGCCAACTTTTTAAAGGCCCTTGCTTTCCAATTTCCACTTGCTGTCGCGGCACAGTCCGCAGTCCTTGCCGACAAACATCTTCGCCGCTTCCTTGTCGCCACGTAGCTGCCACTGCAACCAGCTCACTGCGGTCTGCGCTGCGGCACCCCCGTTGGGCTTGTTGTAGCTGCCGCCGTGGCCGACGCCAAGCAGATTGGCGACCGCGACCGGTACGTGATCAATGCGTTTGAAATCGTCCATGCCGTTCTTGTAGGCAATGTCAGTATCGCCGCCGAGGATGTAGATGGTCGGCGTGTGGATCTTCTTCAACGCATCCTTGCCGAGGTTCATCTCGGACGACATGACAGCGCTCGGAGCGGCATCATTGAAGATGCCGGTGTTCTGCAACACCATGGTCTTGATGCGCGGATCGCCGGCAACCGCCAGCGCCTGGACACCGCCGCAACTGAAGCCTGACACCGCAATCTGGCTGGCATCGATGCGACCGAAATACGGGCTGCCATTGCGCTGGTTTTCCTTCACAGCCCAGTCGATGGCCTCAGTGAGTTGTGCAGCGCGGGTACGCGAGGCCGGCAATTGCGGTGCCGCCTGGCCATTGGCTTGTGCGGGTGGTTGGGCTGCAGGTTGTTGTTGCGGACGCGCTGGCGCACCAGGACCACTGAGGATCTTGCCGTTGGCGATGACCAGATAGCCGTGTGAGGCCAGTTCCAGCAGATGGAAGCGACTGCTGGCGGCATCTTCCGAACAACCGCCGTTGCCCCACGCTACGACGCCGAGCTTCAAGCTGCCCATCGCGGCAAGATCGCGCGGCCGATACACCACATGATCGGGCAACGATGCCACTTCTTCTTTCATCGCCGCAAAGCGACCAGTGCCGGCAGGATCAGGTTGCTTGTTGAGTTCTTCCATTTCCTTGCGCATCGCCTGTTGTTCGGGCGTCGGTGCTGCCGGCGCTTGTGCCTGCACCAGCGGACTCAGGCAAGCGGCGATGACAGCAATGGCGAATGTGCGGTTCAAGCGGACCAGCGAATGACGATTGCTCATGTTGGGATTCCCCTTTAGTTTTTTTGTGGATGCCAGGTTGCACACTTTGTGCGCAGGCATAATACTCTCATCACAACAATCGATTGCAAAGACTGAAATTTGCGCTGTCACACTTGATCATTGCCAGCCAGAAAAAGCCGGCGTGTCACAGTGGAGTTGCAGCGGTGACAGTCTCTTGCCTGAAACGGTAGTTGCATATCGAACAATATCCGGATGAATTACGACATGAATGCACTGGCATCGAAGGGCACACCATGATGAAGTCTTTACCAAATTGTTTGCGTTCGGCAATCGCACGCATCACGGCTGCTGTCGATCCGGTCATGCGCGCAGGTTTGCTTGGCGTGACATTGGTCGTCGCGTGCGAGTCGTTCGCACAGCAAACCAATCCGGCCGGCGCGACTGCTGCGTTCACCGAAGCGCAGGCCAACCGGGGCCAGGCGCTCTACGCCCAGAACTGCCTCAAATGTCACGGCGAAACCTTGGCAGGCGCCGACAAGGCGCCAC